>NZ_JANLWO010000056.1:0-3968 GCF_031364565.1 Chamaesiphon sp. OTE_20_metabat_361 | reverse complement strand
CGTGAGTGCGGCGCAAATCTACTTCCATGGTAATAATAAATCAGTTGCCGAACTCGAACTCGCGATCTCAAAAGACTGTAGAATCATTGCCGATAACTGGCTCGAACTGGAAAATATTGCCCATATCGCCAGCATCGCAGGCAAAAATGTCCCCGTGATGATTCGGCTCACGCCAGGAATCGAGTGTCACACCCACGAATATATTCGCACCGGACATTTAGATAGTAAATTTGGTTTCGATCCCAATCAACTCGATGAAGTCTTCACCTGGTTGAGCAAACAAGCTCATATTACCTGTATCGGCGTTCACGC
Organism: Chamaesiphon sp. OTE_20_metabat_361; assembly: GCF_031364565.1. Classification (NCBI taxonomy): domain Bacteria; kingdom Bacillati; phylum Cyanobacteriota; class Cyanophyceae; order Gomontiellales; family Chamaesiphonaceae; genus Chamaesiphon; species Chamaesiphon sp. OTE_20_metabat_361. Next base: position 3,656 of record NZ_JANLWO010000056.1, on the reverse strand, counting down.
TCACATCGGCTCTCAAATCTTCGAGCAACAACCTCACCAAGATCTCGCAGGCGTGATGGTGGAGTGGTACAAACTCGCTCTCAGCCACGGTTTACCCATCAGCGAGATTAACGTCGGTGGTGGTTTGGGTATCAAATACACCGAAGCCGACGATCCGCAGAGCATCGACGAGTGGGTAAAAAACGTCGCTACTGCCCTCAAAATCGCCTGTGACACGCATGGAGTAGCCTACCCGCGCGTTTTATCCGAACCCGGACGTTCGTTGATTGGGAGTAGCTGTGTCACCGCCTACACCGTCGGCGGTAATAAAACCGTCCCCGGAATTCGGACATATATTAGTATCGATGGTGGCATGTCCGACAATCCCCGCCCGATTACTTATCAGTCCCAATATCGGGCGATGATTGCGAATAAAATGTCTGCACCGATGACTGAAACCGTCACGATCGCGGGCAAGCATTGCGAATCAGGTGATATCTTAATTAAAGATGCCCAAATCGCTGCTTCTGTACCGGGAGATGTCTTGGTAGTTCCCGCGACGGGCGCATATAACCATAGTATGTCTTCCAACTATAATCGGATTACTCGTCCGGCAGCGGTCCTAGTTAATAATGGCGAAGCAAGTATCATTATTGCGCGTGAAAACTACGACGATTTGTTGAGGTTCGACAGGTTGCCAGAGCGGTTAGTGAAGTAGCTAAATAACGATCGGGTTATAATATAGACAATTTAGTTATTTAAGCCCTGTCGATTGTGCCAGCTAAAGACGTTTTCCATGATGCAGTCAGACATGCGCTAGAAAAAGAACAGTGGATAATTACTGACGATCCACTGTTCTTGCGCTTTGGTGGAGTCGATATGTATATCGATCTCGCAGCAGAACAATTGATGACGGCTGAAAAGAATGGTGAAAAATCGCTGTTGAAATCAAAAGTTTTATCGGTGTTTCGGCAACAACAGAATTTAGTGCCGCACTAGGACAGTTTCTTAAGTATCAGCTTGCATTAGAAGAAGAACAGCCCGATCGTATTCTATATCTTGCTATACCTATAGATGCCGAGCGAAGTTTTTTTACCTTAGAATTACCCCGCCGATTGGTAGAGAAATATGGTGTCAATCTAATTGTCTAGAACCAGAAGAAGAGGCGATCGTTAAATGGCAAAAACAGACGAATATCGACAGCTAGTTCGGACTATTTTGACTGAATATAGTCAAATCAAATCGGCAAATGAAGAAGTAGATGCTGAATTAATATTCGATCTAGAACGCGATCGATATCAACTAGTTCATGTCGGTTGGTCGCGCAAGCGCAGGATTTATGGTTGTGTTTTACACTTAGATATAAAGGATGGTAAAATCTGGATTCAGCATGACGGTACGGAAGTAGGTATCGCCAACGAACTCATCGCCAAAGATGTACCCAAGCACGACATTATCATTGGGTTCCACTCTCCATTTAAGCGGCAATTTACTGAATTCGCAGTGAACTAATATTATTATAAAAGTAGGGGTAATTCATGAATTACCCCTACTTTTATGTGCGATTCGATCGAACTAATTATTATCTGTATTTATCGGCATCAAGCGATTTAGTGATAGCTGTAACTCAGCATTAAATTTATAAATATCATTTAAATCTCCAATTGGTTGTTTGATTTCTTTTGCACTCTCATCTAGAAAGCCAATATATTTTTGTTTGGAATTAAACCAAAGACGGCAAAGAGTCTTTGTGGGTTTGCCATCTAGACACACTCCAAAATATTTTTGAGTGTCTTTATATTGAATTCGGTTTGGTTCTACAGCTTCTCTTAGTAGAGATTTAATGATAAAAAATCCTTCCAATTCTTCTTCCGTCGTGACGATCGCATCTTCAGCTTTAATTAAATCTACTACAGGTAGTTGAATCTTAACTGTATGTTCGCTACGATCTTCTACTTCACGTTCGATAACAGATCTGAGCGTATCTGTGATTCGATCGCTGATTAGTTGATTTATTGAATCTTTAGTAATCTTAGTGAACTTATCAATTACACCTGACATGATTTTCCCTGAGTATACTTGAGACACAAAGAACTTTACAAATTCTGGTGATGGTTCCAAAAGCTGCTCGGACATAATCCGTTTAATTTCTTTGGTATACATCAAGTTACTGGCGGTGCTTTTCAGTTCACTGGAATTGAATACAGATTTAGAAAAACGTTTCAATTCAGCCACATTAGATTCTTGAATATCTTGCATATTAAATTCAAAGAAAGGCTTTGAATCCATCGCATTTGGTTTTTCTAAATCTGTGTAAAAACGATAGATAATACCATTAGTCAAAATTCCAAACATGGCATCAGTTGAAGACAGATACCGATACAACTGAGAGCCGTGTCTTGGATGATCTAATTCGTGCCCACACCATTTACACTCAAACAAGATGACAGGTTTACCATCAACTAAAATTGCATAGTCAACTTTCTCACCCTTCAAGCCTATAGCATCAGCAGTATACTCAGGACAAACTTCAGTGGGATTGAAGACATCGTAGCCCAACGCACTAAGCAATGGCATGATAAAAGCATTTTTAGTGGCTTCTTCCGTCTGAATTTGTTCGCGTAGCTTCGAGATTTGCTCGCTGATTTGCTTAATTCGATCGATAAAGTCCATTATATTCACAAGTATAAAATATATACTTAGAATGCCCTAGAGTTAATCACAAGTAACGTTTAAACTTAACAATACCAATATTCGATCGATCTCAGATCTGTTAGCGATAATTTGTAAATTGCAACGCCACAGGTAGATCTTCTTGCTTCATCCGCTGCATCACTGCTTGCAACTCATCTTTATCCTTTGCGGTAACGCGGACGACATCGCCTTGAATCGAGGGTTGAACTTTCTTAAACTCGTCCCGAATTAATTTGGAAATCTGCTTGGCAATCTCCTGAGTGAGACCTTTTTTGAGTGTAACTTCTTGACGAACTCGATTGCCGCTAGCTGAATCGATACTGCCGTAATCAAAGATTTTGAGCGATAGATTGCGTTTGATCGCTTTACTTTGGAGCATGTCATGAACTGCTGTGAGTGTCATTTCACTGGCAGTATTGATGGTAATCTTGTCTTCTGCTAGTTCGACAGTCGTTTGGGTATCTTTGAGATCGTAACGGCTGATAATTTCGCGATTGGTTTGATCGAGAGCGTTGACTAATTCCTGTCTGTCAAAATCGCTGACAATATCAAAGGAGAATGTAGATGCCATAGGGGTGCTTGGTTGAGTAGGATCTGTGCTTAGTTGGGGAAGGCTTTAGGCTTTGGGTGTTAGGTATTAGGGTTAAGAGAATTTAATTAGTTAAACCTAGATTTTACATGCAGTCCCTAAAACCCAAAGCCTAAAGCCTAGAGCCTAGAGCCTAATTCATGGTGCTGGCGATACTCATGGACATGAGCGTATAGATGGCGACGGAGCCGACTCCAAACATTAACGATCGACCGATCGGGAAATTGATGATATAAAAGATTGAGTAAAGTAGGCGGGCTGCTGTAAAACCGATCGCGCAATTAACTACCGTTGCGGAATCTTGCTTGGTGGTGTATGCCATTAATGCGGCTGCACTATACAGTATAAATGCTTCCCATGAATTTTGATGCGCCCAAGTTGCCCGTTGACCGTA
>NZ_JANLWO010000040.1:0-6123 GCF_031364565.1 Chamaesiphon sp. OTE_20_metabat_361 | reverse complement strand
CATTTTGACAATCTCTAATTTGTCCTGAATCAAGTCGTCAAAATCAAATACATCTAATTCCTCCAATCCTCGATGCTTCTGACGAGAGTTATAAGCCACGCGAAGGAAGTCTAAGTTACTTACACCAGGGATTTCAAGTGGATATTGGAAAGCCAGAAATACACCCGAACGTGCCCGATCTTGAGGTTCTAAGTCAAATAAGTTTTCTCCTTTATAAGTAACCGTTCCACCAGTAACCGTATAGGCTGGATGTCCGGCTAACACCTTAGATAATGTACTTTTGCCCGAACCATTCGGCCCCATAATGGCGTGAATCTCACCAGCTTTGATTTCGAGACTTACGCCATTTAAGATCTGGGTATCATCGACGTTTGCCGTCAGGTTCTCGATCGAGAGGATAACTGGACTATTAGGATTAATCATAATTTAGATTTGTTTAATTGAGCTTTAATAATGTTCGATCGATAGCAACTAGTTTCTTATCATATCACTGAATAAATATATCTTGATCTCGATTTTATTCCAACCTCAGCCAGCCAAAGACATCACCAGCCGTTAATTTAACAGATCGAGCAAATTCAGGTACGATTAATTCAGCTTCGAGGATATCCACTACTTGCACTTGTCGATCGGGTTGATAAACTAAGATCATTTTCTCAGCAGGATCGATTAACCAGCCTACTTCAGTACCATTATCTAAACAATGAAGAATATTCTTAATTACTTTAGTCGTGCTTTGGTCTGGAGACAAGATTTCAATTACCCAATTGGGTGCAGTTGTCACCACATTAGCAACTTCGCCATCATCATCTTTTGGGATATTTTCTTTCTTCAAGACAACTACATCAGGAACGATCGATCTTCCACCAAAAGTACATCTTAGCTCTGGAAATGCGATCGCTATTTTTGCTTCCATTAAAATTGAATTAATGAAAGTCATTAGTTTCATCCTCAATAGACTATGTTTTCCTTGAGGCATCGGCTTTTGAACTATCTTTCCATCAATATACTCACTGGCAGGTTTAGTTTCTGGGAGAGCCAGAAAGCTTTCTAAGATAAGATTTTTTACAGGTGTCGCAACCATTTTAAAGCGTTAATTTTGTAGGGTGGGCAATGCCCACATTTAGCTTTCGATCGAATTCAATTATCTATCGACATTCATGATTGGTGGGCAGTGCCCACCCTACTTTTTACTGAACTTTTATTTGCTATTAACTATCTGCTCTAGATTTTATTTTTTTGTTTAACTGCTGTAATCGCTCTAAATTTGTGCTAGAAGTATTCCACAGTTCTAATTCATGACAGTGTAACAGCGTTGATACAACTTTTCCTAGAGAGACATAATTTTCCTCTAACAAGTATTTGCACATATCTTCATCTTTTACGAAGAGCTTATAATTATCTTTACACTTGCTAATTATTTCCGTCTCATCAAAATCAACGTCTCTAAATTTAATTATTGACGTGAAATTTTGTACGTCTATCTTCTCGCTTGATATATCATCCCTGATTTTCAGATTAGGCATTACTGTACTCATACATTTACCTTTCGTATATAAAGCATCATCTAGCGCGCAAACAAAGCTAAAATCTGCATTTGTCAAATCTGCTTTTTCAAACTTATTCTCGGAAATCCAAGACACCATGAATTTGCCACATTGCAAATTAGAGTTACTAAAATCACAAAATTGAATATGACAGCCAACTGCATCAACATGTTTCATGTTGCATTGTTTAAAGCTTGTTGTATTGAGACTAGTTTTGTTAAGGCTAGCCTTAACAAAACTAGCGTTGTCAAAATTACATCTTTCAAACCACGAGCCAGTAAAATCAACATCCTCAAAATTGGCGTTTTTAAAGTTGCAATCTACGAAGCGCAGTTTCGATAGATCTGTTCGTGAAAAATTCCTTTCTTCTGCTGAATATCGGTTTGTGATTTCTTCGATACTTAGTTGTTGTCTCATACTTTAATCAACCCGATATCTTTTGTAGGGTAAGTATTGCCCACATTGAGAGTTAGATCGAATTCAATTATCTATCGATAGCAATCGTGTTTTTCATTATATAAAAAACTTCCAATTTCCATCTAATGAGTTAGTCCGCGTAGGCGGACTTTGCAACACCAGCCACGATTTCAATCGTAGGCACTTCTAAATTAACCAACAGTACCTTCCAACTTCAGGCTTAACAACCGATCGGCTTCAACGGCAAATTCCATCGGCAACTGATTAAAGACATCCTTACAGAAACCACTAATCATCATCGAAATCGCATCCTCTTGGGAAATCCCCCGTTGAGCGAAGAAGAATAACTGATCCTCACCAATCTTAGAAGTCGATGCTTCGTGTTCGACTTTGGCGGTTTGATTCTGAACTTGGATATAGGGGAAAGTATTCGCTTGCGCTCTGTCGCCAATCAGCATCGAGTCACATTGGGAATAATTTCTCGCCCCTTTAGCTGTCGGATTCATTTTGACTAAACCGCGATAGCTATTCTTCGATTTACCTGCGGAAATCCCTTTGGAAATAATCGTACTCTTGGTATTTTTACCAACGTGGATCATTTTGGTTCCGGTGTCGGCTTGTTGCAGATTATTAGTTAGAGCGACGGAATAAAATTCACCGACGGAGTTGTCGCCGACTAAGACACAACTGGGATATTTCCAAGTAATTGCCGAACCTGTTTCTACTTGCGTCCAAGAAATCTTAGAATTGACACCTTTACATAAGCCGCGTTTGGTGACGAAGTTGTAGATGCCACCTTTACCTGTTTCGTCGCCAGCGTACCAGTTTTGGACGGTGGAATATTTGATTTCGGCGTTATCTAAGACTACCAATTCGACGACGGCGGCGTGGAGTTGATTGGTGTCGAATGCGGGTGCGGTACAGCCTTCGAGATAGGTAACGGATGCACCTTCATCGGCGATGATGAGTGTCCGCTCGAATTGTCCACTATCTCCGGTATTAATGCGGAAATATGTGGATAAATCCATCGGACATTTGGTGCCTTTGGGGATGTAGACAAAGGAACCGTCGCTAAATACGGCGGAGTTTAAGGCTGCAAAGAAATTATCGGCGATCGGGATGACGCTGCCCAAGTATTTTTCGATGAGTTCGGGATATTCTTTGACTGCTTCGGAAATCGAGCAGAATACCACGCCTTCTTTGGCTAATTGTGCCTTAAAGGTGGTGCCGATCGAGACGCTATCAAATACGGCATCAACGGCGACGTTGGAGAGTCGCTTTTGCTCGTTGAGGGAGATTCCCAATTTCTCAAATGTTTCGAGGAGAATGGGATCGACTTCATCCAAACTGTCCAACTTCTTGGCGGCTTGTTTGGGTGCGGAGTAATAGATGATATCGTTGTAATCGATCGCGGGATAGTCCACGTGCGGCCAAGTTGGTTCGGTCATCTTGAGCCATTGACGATAGGCACGCAGTCGGAAGTCGAGCAGGAATTGTGGCTCGTCTTTCTTGGACGAAATCAGCCGCACGATATCCTCATTCAAGCCGCGCGGAATCTGGTCGGACTGAATGTCAGTGACAAAGCCGTACTTGTAGGGTTGATTGACTAAATTTTGGACTGCGCTACTCATCGATCGCCTGTGTTCTCTCTAGAATAAGGATGGTTAAGGTGTCTGACTGGGACAGACAAAATATCGTATAATTAAACAATAAGCTAATTGTTTAACTCTTTAGTCATATTGTATCGTAATTTAACAACATAGTTGTTGCTAAAGTAGCAAAACTTGCGGAATTTTTAATATTTGCACGTCTGCGCGCGACCATTTCTCCATACCCAGCACTGATATGATGACAGAGCCGCAATCATCCACCAAACAGGATATCCTCGAATATCTCCTCAAACAGGGGCAAGCCATCGCGCAAGATTTGGCGACTTCGCTAGATATTAGTCCCCAAGCAATTCGCCGCCATCTCAAGGATTTGGAAACCGAAGGCTTAATCGTCTATCAGTCCGCAGCTTCAGGCACGGGTAGACCCCAACATATCTATCACCTGAGTCCTAAAGGACGCGATCGGTTTCCCAATCAGTACGATCGATTTGCGATCTCGTTCCTAGACACTTTAGTCGATAATCTCGGCTACGAGCAAGCCAGCGAAATCATCCACCGTCATTGGCAAAAGAAAAGTATCGACTATCGGCACAAGCTGGGACAGGGCGAATTGCCAGAGCGAGTTGCTAAGCTAGTGGAATTACGCCGTCAAGAGGGCTACATGGCTGAGTATCACCCCTTGGATGGGCGAGATGATAAATTTATTCTCACTGAATACAACTGCGCGATCTCGCAGGTTGCGACCTCTTTTCCAGCGGTATGCGGACACGAACTAGAAATGTTTGCCACCGCGCTAGAAGATTGTCAGGTCGAACGGACACACTGGCTGGTAGATGGAGAGCATCAGTGTGGTTATTTAATTTCGATGACCGATTCAATCGCCTAACACTTGCAAAGATGAATAACGACCAATATCTCACCCACGCTGAAGCTGTAGAAGTAGATAAAGCATTGCTATCTATTCATGAGAAGTTTTTGACCCGAATTACTATTTCTTCGATGCGAATGCTCAAGCAAATTGCTGAGGAAGAGCAGGTAGAAAAAATCGAAGATCTGACCCCTCAGCAAATTATCAAATGGTTCGAGCGCGATGCAGAATTGAAGCGATCGCAAGGCGAATCAGCAGGCTCATTACAATGGTAATATCTAACTAATTCATCGTGGAAATACTGCTATGACTACCATCACTAATCGGTTGACTTTTGCAGAGTATCTTAAATATACCGATGGTACCGACAGGCGTTACGAACTAGTCAACGGAGAGCTAATCCCAATGAGTTTAGGTATCGGGCAACATGGGGAAATCGCTGATTTTCTTAATAATGAATTTCGCGATGAAATCAAAAGGACGAGCCAACCGTGGGTTTCTAAACAAATGGTGGTTGGTGTGCGCTCTCCCAAAGGTGGCAGATGGGATACCTGTCGGATTCCCGATGTGATGGTTTTACCACTGGAGCAATGGCGCACTTTGCAAACTCGCGAAGCGGTTGTCGAACTGAACGAAGCTCCGCCGTTATTGGTAGTAGAAGTTGTGAGCGAATCGACAAAAACAGTTGACTACCGTGCTAAACGTACTGAATATAGTGTTTTAGATATTCCTGAATATTGGATTGTCGATCCTTTACTGGAAAAAGTGACTGTGTTTACGCTGATGGAAGGTTGGTACGAACCGATCGAATTTCAAGGTGTAGAGCTAATCCAATCGCCAACATTTCCCAATTTACATCCCAGTGTCGAACAAATCCTCCGCCAACAAATATAAGTATCTACTAGCAATCTAAAAGTCCAGGCTCCTCACGATCTTCTCTGTAGCAATCGTACTGATTTTGATGGGGAATACGTTGCTTATTTTGGCGATCTAGAGCAAATTATCGGGTACGATCTCGATCGAGATGCTTCCAGTGCGATCGCGATCTTAGGATACTTCCGGCTCGATCCCCAAAGCGCGTAACTGAGCGGCTAATCGATCGGCGCGTTGGCTTTCTAGATTGGCTCGCTGGCTTTCTAGCTCGGCTCGCTGGCTCTCTAACTCGGCTCGTTGGCTCTCGGTTTTGGCGCGTTCGTATGGTGTGGGATAGCGACGATCGTTTTCGTCGTACCAATACAGCCATTCTCTTGTCAAGCCGTCATAGTTAGCGGGTTCGCAACCGATGCCTAAGCCAATCTCTGGCATCCAGAGGGGGTTGGCGGTTTGCAATTGGTAGCTGCCGTTTTGGAGTTGATAGATCTCTAAACGGGCTTTGCGGCGACGTTTGGGATTGTAAATAATGTAGTAAAGTACGCCTAGCCGTGCGTATTCTTGGAGTTTAGTGGTATATTCTCCACCTGGTTTAGTAGACACTACTTCTAGTACTAGGATCGGCGTTACTTCTTCTTCCCAGAGAGTGTAGCTCAGGCGTAAGTTTTCATCAAAAACGCGCTCGACATTGAGGCTCAAGAAACCATCAGGGACAATCGGTGGTCGCTCTGGATCGCTGTAAATAGCCATGTCGATGCCAAAGAACCAGTCCATGCGCTCTTCCCACAGCATCCGTAAAATCGATTTGAGC
>NZ_JANLWO010000026.1:0-6432 GCF_031364565.1 Chamaesiphon sp. OTE_20_metabat_361 | reverse complement strand
CGTCAACTCAATGCCAACGGTGACGACCCGATCTTGAGTACTTTAGGTGACTCCGATTTCGACGAGCTATGGTTGTTTGCCTTAGATACGGGTGACGGACTCAGTAGCAACGATTGTGCGGGCATCACTGCCTTTCACCGCAGTGGGCGGGGCATTTTAACCACCCGCGACCACCAGGATCTAGGCATCAGTTTATGCGGCTTGGGTGAGATTGGGGCACTGCACTTTTTCCAATCCAGACATCTCGATCCAGATACGTCACAGCATAAAATCGATGATACGGGCACTCCCACTATTTCTTGGCCAAACTATCATTCAGGGCGCAATGGCGACTATCAGCGGATTACTCCAGTCGAGCCGATTCATCCCCTGTTTCGCAATGCTGCTTCGCCCTCTGGCGCGATCGAGTTGTTTCCAGCCCACCCGCACGAAGGAGCCGTCGGCGTTCCAGCCGGAAGTAAGGCACGGGCGATTGCCACTGGTACCAGTGGGATCACCGGACGCTCGTTCAATTTGGTGGTTGTGCTCGACCGCCTTGGTGGCGCGCTTCGCGATCGAGCAGAGGAAACAGATGGCGAAACCGGACGAGTTATCGCTCAATCAACCTTTCACCACTTTGCCGACTACAACTGGAGTGTCGCGCAGGGATGTCCGAGCTTCGTTGACGAACCAGAGGGAGACGGGATGCAAACCGAACCATCTGCGCTGGCGGATATTCACGCTTACGTGCGGAATTTAGTGGCTTGGCTCGCTCCTGTACCCGTTGGCGTAGCCTCTGTCTTGTCTTGACGCATCGAGAATCGGGTCATCGGATGGGATTTCGTTCGCGAAGCGTCGGCTTGCCGAATCTCTTCGGGTAATTAATGACGACCGCATGATTCCTGGTGCGGGATTTGGCACCCACGGACATCAAGATATGGAAATTATTCTCACCTATGTGCTAGAAGGAGAATTGGCAATCGGCAGCTTCCAAGTGATGAAATTGGTACTTACAAACATAACTTACTCAATCTTCAAACAGTAACGCAATTCTGGTAACGTTGCTATAGAGATCGGGCGATTAAGATAGCCCATAGCCATAGCGATCGAGTAATTATGTGAATTGCTGTTGTTGGAAAATTGTGATGAGTCTTCTATAGTTTAAAGTATGCTACCTCATACTTCTCCAGAGAGGTTCGATGATTGCTCTAGCTGGTATTGCTATCCAAGACAAGATCTACGAAAGTGCTAATTCTCTGGTGTATCGGGGCATCGCAGATGATGGGCTAGCGATCGTCATCAAAATGCTCAAGCAAGATTATCCTTCCCCCCAAGAACTGACTCGCTACCGACAAGAATATCAGATCGCCCGCTCCCTCGACCTAGAAGGAGTCGTTAAGGTATATAGCCAGCGGGATTATCAACGCACGCTTGTCATGCTCTTAGAGGACTTTGGTGGAGAGTCTCTAGAGCAATGGATGCGAGCGCACCCAGAGACTTTCTGCCCTATGCCCTTAGCCACTTTTCTCCGGCTGGCGATCGATCTCACAAACATTCTGGGCAAAATCCACGCTGCGAGTATCATTCACAAAGACATTAATCCTGGCAACATTGTTGTGAATCCCGATACGGGCGTTGCCAAAATCATTGACTTCGGCATTGCCACCCAATTTAACCGCACGAATCCGACGTTCAAAAGTCTTCATGGGTTAGAAGGGACACTTGCCTACCTGTCGCCAGAACAAACCGGGCGGATGAATCGCTCGATCGATTATCGCACCGATTTTTACTCGCTCGGTGTCACGTTTTACGAACTGCTAACCGGACATCTGCCGTTTCCCACAACGGATCTGCTGGAGCTAGTCCATTGTCATATTGCCAAACAACCTGTGTTGCCTCACGAACTGAATGCAGCGATTCCCGAACCTGTTTCCGAGATCGTGCTGAAACTGATGGCAAAAAATGCCGAGGATCGCTATCAGAGTGCGTGGGGGATTAAAGCAGATTTAGAATATTGCGATCGCCAATTAGCAGAAAATGGTCGAATCGATCGGTTTCAACTTGCACTTCAAGATGTTGCAGATCGATTTCAAATCCCACAAAAACTGTATGGACGGGACAAGGAAGTTGCACGGTTACTGGCAGCTTTCGACCGCGTAGCGTGTCCAGAGGACAATTCAGAACCAAGATTCAGAGTTGAAATGATGTTGGTGTCTGGCTATGCTGGCATTGGCAAATCAGCGTTAGTGCAAGAACTCTATCAACCCATCACGGCAAAGCGCGGCTATTTTATCGCGGGTAAATTCGACCAATTTGGGCGCAATATTCCCTACAGTGCGATTGCGGATGCCCTCAAAAAATTGGTGCAACAACTGCTTGGCGAACCAGACGATCGAGTACAGCAATGGCGAGATCGACTACTCGCAGCTTTGGGAAACAACGGACAAATCATCATCGATGTCATCCCAGAAGTCGAATCGATTGTGGGCAAACAGCCGCCTGTAGCGTCGGTGGGAGCTACTGAAGCTCAAAACCGCTTTCATCGAGTTTTTGGGCAGTTTTTACGGGTATTTTGCTCCAAGGAACATCCCCTGACGATCTTCTTAGACGATCTACAGTGGATTGACTCAGCAACCCTTAATTTAATCGAGCTGATGCTGCTGGATGAGCAAGCCCAATCCCTGTTTTTAATTGGAGCCTATCGCGATAATGAAGTCATTCCCACGCATCCACTTGTTTTAACGCTGGAAAATCTGCGAAAACAAGGGGCAGTAATTCAGGAGATTGTGCTTTCACCCCTGGCAATTGAGCCGTTGAGTCAGTGGATTGCCGAGATGCTACATCAGAATACTGATACTGTTCGTTCTCTAGCTGAATTAGTCCTGCGTAAAACTGAGGGCAATCCTTTTTTTGTCAATGAATTTTTGAGATTGCTGTATGGCGAAAATCTGTTAACATTTGAATCCCCTCAATCCTCTGTTCGTCAGGGGGAAAGTCAAGGAGGGTGGAAGTGGAATATTACTCAAATCCAAGCCCAGAACATCACCGATAATGTGGTGGAATTGATGCTGCTCCAGTTGAAGAGACTGCCAGCAGCGACACAGCAAATGTTGCGATTGGCAGCTTGTATCGGGGCTGGATTTAATTTAGATACATTATCGATCGTTGGCAAACTGTCGCCTCAAGCAGTTTTCCTGGATTTACAAACAGCCATCCAATCTGGATTAATTCAACCCTTATCTGAATTAGACGAGAGCTTGTTAATTCAAGAGTTTAAGTTCTTGCACGATCGCGTGCAGCAAGCCGCCTATGCCTTAATCGATGAAACGCAGAAACAAGCAATTCATCTTCAAATCGGTCGCAATTTACTCGAAAAAATACCGCCAGAGCGACGATCGTATCGGCTGTTTGAAATTGTGGATCATCTCAATCATGGGCTTGAACGGGTCAACAATCGAGTAGAGCGAAATGAAATTGCTCAATTGAATTTGATGGCAGCTCAGAAAGCAAAAGGGGCGATCGCCTATAGTATTGCTAAAAAATATTTAGCCACCGGAAGAGCATGGCTGGCAGATTCTAGCTGGCAAATAGATTATGACCTGACCTTATATTTATATTTGGAAACAACCGAAATCGCATATTTATGTGGTGAATTTGAGCAGGTGGAATGTTGGGCGGCGATCGTTCTGCAATCGGCCAAAACTATTTTCGACAGCGTAAAAGTTCATGAAATCAAAACTCAAGCATATATCGCACAAGGTCAGCCATTAAAAGCAATCAACACTGTGCTGCAAGTTCTACCACAATTTGGGATTAGTTTTCCTGAGCAACCAGGGCAGTTAGATATTCAGATTGAGCTAGATGCAGTCTCGCGCCTTGTTAAAGAGAAACCCATTGAGGACTTGATTCATTTACCGGAAATGAGCGATCCAAATAAATTAGTGGTGATGCGAATCCTATCTAGAATTACGATTTCAGCCTGGATAGCGGCTCCTGGTTTAATGTCGTTACTGGTATCTAAACAAGTTAGCTTGTCAATTGAATATGGAAATGCGCTTACATCTTCCTTTGCTTACGCTAACTTTGGCTTAATTCTATGTGGAAGGGTCGGAGACATCCAGACGGGCTATGAATTTGGACAGTTAGCCTTGAAACTATTGTCACGACCCCAGAGCCATTCACTCAGAGCCAGAACATTGCTCATTGTAAATACCTTCACGATTCACTGGAAAGAGCATGTGAGGAAGACGTTTCAGCCATTGTTAGAAGCCTACCAAAGCGGGCTTGAAACGGGAGACTTGGAGTTTGCCGCTTATGCCGCTCACTCTTATTGTTTTAACTCCTATGCAGTTGGAGAGGAACTCATAGAAGTTGAACACAAGATGACAACCTATAATGAGGCAATTCGCCAAATCAACCAGGAAACGGCACTCACCTGGAATCAAATATTCCATCAAACTGTTGCAAATTTGAGGGGCTGCTCGGTCACTCCGACGCGTTTAGTCGGAGAATTCTATAATGAGCAGGATAGGCTACCACAACATGAAGTGGCCAATGATGGAACTGCAATCTTTGATGTCTATGCCAATAAGCTCATCCTCTACTACCTCTTTTCTGATTATGCCCAGGCAGTTGAAAACGCAGCTATAGCAGAACGCTATTTGACTCAAATAGTAGGCACATCTTTTGTTCCCTTTTATTATCTCTATGATTCTCTGGCAAGACTGGCAACCTATCTCGATAGCAGCGATCGAGTGCAAGCAGAAATTCTCATAAAAGTTGCTATCAGTCAGAAAAAAATGAAGCACTGGGCAGATCGCGCGCCCATGAACTATTTGCATAAATATCAGTTGGTGCAAGCAGAGACGGCGCGAGTTTTGGATCGGTTGCTTGAGGCAGAAGAATTCTACGAACGAGCGATTCAAGGTGCTAGAGACAATGAGTATCTTCAAGAAGAAGCATTAGCCTATGAATTAGCTGCCAGGTTTTACCTATTTCGAGGTCGGGAAAAGTTTGCCCAAACCTATATGAAAGAAGCACACTACTGCTATGAACGATGGGGAGCAATGGCGAAAGTGAAAGATTTAGAAACCCGCTACCCACAGTTTTTTCCTCAATCGTCGGGCATGGCTAACACGCCAATCCACATTACTTCTGGAACCACTTCTAATCACTCACCCACTGCCTTCGATTTAGCTACGGTGATGAAAGCATCTCAGGCGATTTCGAGTGAAATTGAACTGGAGCAGTTGCTCGGTTCTTTGATGCAGATCTTAATCGAAAATGCTGGCGCACAAACTGGATGTCTGATTTTAGAAAACTCAGGGGAATGGGCGATCGAAGCTGCTTACGAACTTAACGATCGTCAGAATGTCGGCGATCTGCGAGTGCTGCAATCGATACCAATCGCAAATCGCTTACCCGAATCGATGATTCAGTATGTGATTCGTACTCACGAATCTGTCCTCTTAAATGATGCTAATCGTGAAGGTAATTTTATTAGCGAGCCATATATTCAACACCACAAAACACAATCTATCTTATGTTTGCCACTACTAAATCAAACTAAACTCGTCGGCGTGTTGTATCTGGAAAATCAATCAGCAACTGGGGCATTTACACCCGATCGATCTCAAGTTCTGAAGCTATTATCAACCCAGGCAGCGATCGCGATCGAAAACGCTAAACTCTACTCAAAGTTGCGCGCTAGCGAAAGTCAGATGGCTCAATTTTTAGAAGCGATTCCGGTGGGAGTTGGGATCGTTGATGCGAATGGTCGCCCTTACTATGCCAATCAACGTGGTATTCAGCTTATGGGCAAAGGGATCGATCCTGCCGTAGCCACAGAGCAAATCGCCGAGGTTTACCAATTTTATGTGACGGGAACGGATCGAATCTATTCGACTGAAAACATGCCAATTATCCGAGCGTTGAGCGGCGAATGCACCACGGTTGACGATGTAGACATTCGCCAGAACAATGAAACCATTCCAATTGAGGTGTGGGGAACTCCCATCTTTGACGAACAGGGCAACGTGGTTTATGCGATCGCTGCTTTTCAAGACATCACCGAGCGCAAACAAGCAGAGAGACTGCTAGCCGATTACAACCGAACATTGGAGCAACAAGTCACCGAGCGGACTTTGCTCCTTTCTCAGGAGATTGAAGAGCGTCAACGAGTGGAAAACGCTCTGCAGCAGAGTGAAGAGCAACGCAGGCTGACGATGGATTTCACCCACATCGGCAGTTGGAACTGGAATATTGTGGCGGATACAGTAGACTGGAACGATAACCATTTCCGCTTGCTGGGGTTAGTCCCAGGTGAAGTTGAGAGTAGCTACCAAGCATGGCGCGATCGAGTTCACCCAGAAGATCTTCCTCGAATCGAGCAAGCTATTACAGCAGCTCTAGCAACTCATACCGATTTTGAAGCCGAATATCGAGCGATCTATC
>NZ_JANLWO010000013.1:0-2160 GCF_031364565.1 Chamaesiphon sp. OTE_20_metabat_361 | reverse complement strand
AAATCCTCCAGTCTTCTGTTCTCCCAGTCTCATAGTCTCCCAGTCTCCCAGTTCCTTCGTCCCCCCCGTCACCCAGTCCGCCCGTCACCCCATCTCCCATCTCCCATCTCCACTCACAATGACTGTCAAGTGGTATGTACTCGAAATCGCTCGATCGATGTGTCAAGATAGACATAATTGGTAATCGAGTGGCAGTATACTTTGAAAAATTTGCAAGTGAGTGGTAGGAGCATAAGCACAGTGAATCCGATCGGATCTACTCTTCAAGGGCGTTATCAGATCCTCGAACAATTGGGGAATGATGGAGCTGTAACGACTTACTTGGCGATCGATCTCCAGATTCCTGGCAATCTCCAACTCAAATGCGTTATTCACCGTTATCAACGACTTAATGAAACTATCGCTGCCGCGACTGACTGGCAACCAGCCATAAATGCCGCACAGGCTCTGTATGAATTAAGTGGTCGGGTCGATCGGTTGCCGACCGTCTATAGTTATTTTGTGGAAGAGAGCGCGTTTTACGTCGTCAGAGAATTCGCGATCGGGGTGCCGTTGGTGCAAGAGTTAGCAGCCGAGCGCGTGTGGACTCAATCGCAACTAGTGATGTTACTCGCAAACTTATTGGAAGTATTGCGCGATCTCGAAAGCTGTCAAGTGAGCTGGGAGCCGCTGTCAATCGGTCAGCTCGTCCGGCGTCAGGTCGATGGCAAACTCGTCCCGATCTGCTTACCGATGGCGATCGCTGCACCGGATCTAGGCGCTACCATAGTTTCTCCACTGGGGCAAGATCTCCGCACGATCGGCGAAATTGCGATTGCTGCTGCTATCGGTGCGGGTGGAATCCCGCTGACAGCCAGCCAACTCGATCGATGGCACGAGCTAGCGACTCAGATCGATCGACCAGAATTAATCGCCATCTGCGATCGACTCATTACTACCACTCCCGAGGATGGCTACCCCTCAGTATTTGCCGCTTGGCAAACGGTAGTCAGCTTGATTCCCCAACTGTTGGTACAAAATTCGCCAGCGGATACGCGCACGGAAATTGCCAGACACGTCCGCTTGTCGGTCGATCGGGGGACGGAATACTATGAAATTGGTAACTGCCAACAAGCGATCGCCGCTTTCGATCGGGCAATCGACCTCGATCCGCAGTGTGTTGATGCCTACTGTGGTAGGGGCAATGCGCGGCGTTTTATCGGCGATTATGCTGGCTCTTGGACGGATTTTGATACCGCTGTCCAACTCGCTCCCGAGCTGGGTGTTGCCTATATCGGACGTGGATTGGGGGCGTGTTTTGGCTCGCCATCAAATGCCGATCCTCGCACCGATTTCGAGCAGGGCAAAAACCTACTCACTCAGCCCGCCACCGCGATCGAGTATGTGATGCGAGGGACGGCAACAGCCCAGTTAGGCGATTCACAAGGAGCGATTGCTGATTACAACCTCGCCATCGACATCAATCCGCGCTTATTAGTTGCTTACAACAATCGGGGGAATTTACGACAGCATTTAGACGATATCGATGGTGCGATTGCCGATTTTAGTCAAGTATTGAAAATCGATCCCCAATCGGCGATCGCTTACAATAACCGCGCCATTATTTATACGCAAACCGCGCAAATGTCTTTAGCCATTGCCGATTTTACTAAAGCGATCGAACTCCAGCCAGATTTTGTCAGTGTTTATAATAATCTAGGTAATGCTTACTGCCAAATGAGCCAGTCCGCAGCGGCGATCGCTCAATATAGCAAGGCAATCTCCCTCGATCCGGACTTTGCTGTCGCCTATAGCAATCGTGCCAATATTTACCGCGTTGAGGAGAACATTGCTGACGCAATTGCCGACTACGATCGGGCGATCGATCTCGATCCCAACTTAGTCATCGCTTATTACAATCGGGGAATTTGTCATCGTCAAGCTGGCAACCATCAAGCCGCTATCGACGATTACACCCAAACTCTAGCACTCGATCGCCAATATTTTTATGCCGCTTATCATCGGGGAAATGCCCGTAAATATCTAGGCGATCGGCATGGCGCGATCGCCGATTATACTTACACCATCTGCTACGAGCCAAATCATTTGCACGCATACTACAATCGCGCGATTACGCGGGGCGAAATTGGTGATGTGCAAGGCGCAATCGAAGATCTCGAA
>NZ_JANLWO010000006.1:0-2978 GCF_031364565.1 Chamaesiphon sp. OTE_20_metabat_361 | reverse complement strand
ATCTAGCTTGGAATAATCGAGGTATTGCACTAGGTGGCATGGAAAAATATTTAGAGGCAATTAGTTGTTGCAATCGAGCAATTGAGATTCAGTCAGATTACCATGAAGCCTGGTTTACTAAAGGCATTATTTTAGTAGAGTTAGGACGATATCAGGAAGCAATTGCTAGTTACGATCTTGCAATTGACATAGCACCTAATGACTATCGATGTTGGTACAACAGAGGTGTTGTCATCTATAAGGTTAGAAGATTTGAGGAGACGATTGCTAGTTACGATCGAGCAATTGAGCTAAAACCCGACTTATACCAAGCTTGGTACAATAGAGGCATTGCACTTGGCGATTTGGGCAGATATACAAATGCGATTTCTAGCTACGACCGATCGATTGAGATTAAACCTGACAACTATCAGATCTGGGATAATAGAGGTAAAGCATTAGGGCTTCTGCATGGCTACCGAGTCCAAATCGATGCCTATAATCAGTCCTTTGAATATATTCACCCTGATACTCATCCAGAAGGCTGGATATTTTTACAACAACTGATTGGACGTACTCATTATTATGAAGGTAACGCTCGACAACGCGAGGAGCGGTGGGACTCCCAGAGTTACTATGATGATGCGTTGAATTGCTACCATAACGCCCTGAAAATACTTGCTTACGAAAATTTCCCAGAACTCCATTTTAAAATATCGATCGATATTTCTAGAGTCTATTTTGCCAAGAATAATACTCCAGTCGCTTATCAGTTTCAATCCGAAGCTGTCGATATCCTAAAGAACATTTTTACCGACCGAGCTACAGCCAATCATAAAAAAGGGAGCTTACTTCAATACGATCCTTTCCATCAACTCGATGAAGATTTGGAAATATGCTTACATTTGCCCGATCTTACAGACAATTGCGAATGATTTATTCGATCGAATATACACATCAATATCTATCCAGATCGGTGCTGCATCCTACGTCAAAGTAATTGAACTACGCTAAAGCACAAGTATAACCAGTATTTCTTACACCTATGGCGATCGTCCTTACACCCGAACACGAACGATTCATTCAGTCGCAAATTGACGCAGGAAAATTTAGCAACCCTGAAGAAGTCATCGATACAGCCTTTCGTCTGCTGGAGAAACAGAACACTGAATATTTTCAATGGGTGAATGAAGTTCGGGAAAAAATAGATATTGCTAGAGCAGAAGTTGCTAGAGGCGAAGTGCTAGACGGGGAAACAGTCGTAAACGATATTCTAAATCGGTTCCGTCAAGCAAGAGCAGCCCGATCCTAAAGGCAAGATCCTTGAACTAAGTATATTATAACCTTTGATATAATAATATTAACTCTTCACAGGAAACGATCGAATGAGTATAACTATTGCCAAGTGGACGATCGACCAATACCATGAGCTAGTTGCTACAGGTATTTTGGACGACAGGCGGGTGGAACTATTAGCCGGAGATATTGTCGAGATGCCACCAGAAGGAATGCCTCATGCCGTGTACTGTGGCAGAACGGTAGAATATCTCAGAGAATTACTGATAAATAGAGCGAAAGTGCGGGAAACTCACCCGATTACGCTCCCGAATAATTCTGAACCAGAGCCAGATGTCGCGATCGTGCGATCGCCTGATACTCAATATCTCGCCCACCATCCTTACCCAGAAGATATCTTTTGGTTGATTGAATATTCCGATACTATTCTTGCTAAAGATATCAATGTCAAGCAACGAATCTACTCTCAGGCGGGGATTTTGGAATATTGGGTAGTCAATTTACCAGCAGCAGAATTAATCGTGTTTAGAGATGCAGGTAATGATGGCTATGAAGCCCAAACTAAATTGACTATCGGCTCGATTTCGCCTTTATCTTTTCCAGATATTGAAGTTGAAGTTAGAAGGTTGTTTAGTATTTAAAATATATTTGAAATGGGAATCGATCGATTCGTACGATCGACTTGTAAGACATCTCTCAAGCAAAATGATGTTAAACCTAGACAAAATTCAAACGGTTGCCCGCGACTATACACCACAAGAAGTAATCGCCGCTTTAGTTTATCAACGGCAGTTTAATGAATTTAATGGTGAAGAAGTAATTACGGATTTGGCGGCTCATTCCCAACTGTGGCGAAGTTTTGTATTTTCTAAACCCATTTATGCGCCAGATAAAAGTGGGTTGAGCTTCTGCGGTACGGTAGAAACCTTGCTAGCGATAGCTAACTATCGTCCGATGCCAGAGGGTAGTATCATTCATTTTATTCCCTATCCTGCTGATACTCTGTATATCTTGGCCGAAAATCAAGATACGATCGTGTCCCAACTGATGGATTTTGGTAAAAAGTGGCGAGCGGATGAGGTGAGTATTTGCGATAGTAGTACTGAGAATGAAGAGGAGGATTGGGAATTTCGAGAATATGTTTCGCTCCGATTGCAAGGTGGCTTGTGGGGCGAAAATTTCAAACGCGATCGAGATGCGGTTATTATTTCTTACTGGTGGGATTGATATTAGTGCCAGATGCGAGAAACCGCACCTTTCCTTCATCAAAATTTTTTACTAAGATCGAGATATCCGTATAGTCCCACATCATTCATGACCGCAACTCCATCCCTATCACCGCTCCGTATTGCCGCAAAGCTCACCTGGAACTGGCGCGGACATCAGATTAAATATAGCGTTACAGGCGCAGGTCAACCGCTATTATTGATTCATGGTTTCGGTGCCTCGATCGATCATTGGCGCAAGAATATCCCGATCTTAGCTGAGGGTGGCTATCAGGTCTACGCGATCGATCTATTGGGATTTGGTGGCTCGGATAAGGCGCAGATCGACTACAGCATGGAACTGTGGGAAGAATTAGTCGTTGACTTCTGGCATGAGTATATCAACCAGCCGACGGTATTTGTCGGTAACTCGATCGGGGCGTTGCTCAGTCTGATGTTGGTAGCGCATCATCCCGAAATTAGTGCGGGTGGCGTGTT
>NZ_JANLWO010000885.1:0-12364 GCF_031364565.1 Chamaesiphon sp. OTE_20_metabat_361 | reverse complement strand
CCATCATATATATTGCGCTAGAACTGGGCGATTCGACGGGCGTATCGGTTATTTGTTATGAACGATTGGTGTTCAGTTACATCAATTGTGACTGCTAACTGTTCGCTACTAACTGTTTGAATCTGGCTAGCAGGTTATTTTATTTAACTAACTCGGCTCCCAATAATTTGGTCAGGATTTGACGACTGAGGGCTTCTACTTGAGGCTCTAGAGCTGTAAAGGCAGATTGCTTTTGCTTGTCGATCTCCTGTTGAGCTTGTTCGCGTTGAACTTGAGCTGCTTGCTGAGTTTCGGCGATTTGTCCGGCAGCGATTTTTTGAGCTTCAGCTTTTGCTGCGGCGATGACTGCTTGGGATTCGCGTCTGGTGTCTGCTAGTTCTGCTTCGTACTTTTTAGCGATCGTTTCTGCTTCACTGAGCTTGGCTTTGGCATCGCCCAAACCGCCGCGAATATACTCGTCTCGATCGTCTAATACTTTACCCAGGGGTTTGTAAAACAGTGCATTTAAGACAGCAACCAAAACGACGATTTGAATCATCAT
The DNA here is from genome assembly GCF_031364565.1 of Chamaesiphon sp. OTE_20_metabat_361. NCBI lineage: Bacteria > Bacillati > Cyanobacteriota > Cyanophyceae > Gomontiellales > Chamaesiphonaceae > Chamaesiphon > Chamaesiphon sp. OTE_20_metabat_361. The sequence goes on along the minus strand of NZ_JANLWO010000885.1, from coordinate 11,823 downwards.
TAGTGGCAATGTCGCATCAAAGTCAAACAGTTTACCCTTTTCTTCTACTTCCTCTACTACTGCTACGGCTGTCGTCAACAGTAGAGACCATTGTGAGATCATCTTTGGTGCTTTCCTCTGAAATTTTAGGTCAGGCGGGAAGCGGCAGCAAAATATCGGTAGTGATGGTCGAGGATATTTGAATCTTTAGGGGATCGATCGAAACCGTCAGATGTTCAAATACACTCTCACTCTCAACTAGGTGAATTTTAGCTGCCTATTCCGCTGGGGATTGACGGTAATGATTATGCGAAAGGGTTAGCAAACAACAGAATCAGTGCGACAACTAGACCATAGATCGTCAGCGATTCCATGAACGCCAAGGAAAGAATCAGCGTACCGCGAATTTTGCCTTCAGCTTCAGGTTGACGTGCAATCCCTTCAACAGCTTGTCCAGCGGCGTTACCTTGACCGATACCAGGGCCGATGGAAGCTAGACCGACAGCCAGAGCAGCGGCGATAACGGAAGCAGCAGCAACAGTAGGATTCATGATGTATTTACCTTAAAAAATTGATTGAGAGAATATTAGTTGAAATTTATTTAGTTGGGAGTCAGTTGGGAGTTCGGAGTTGGGAGTTCGGAGTCGTAAGACTATTCACTATTCACTATTCACTATTCACTATCCACTAAACTTAGTGTTCTTCTTCGTGTTCGCCGTGACCTTCGATCGCTTCACCGATGTAGACAGCAGCTAGTGTGGCAAAGACTAATGCTTGGATGGCACTAGTAAACAACCCTAATAGCATAACTGGAATCGGTACAATAAACGGAACTAGTAATACTAGTACACCGACCACTAATTCATCCGCAAGGATGTTCCCAAATAAACGGAAACTTAGTGACAGGGGTTTAGTGAAGTCTTCTAGGATATTGATTGGCAACAGAATTGGTGTCGGTTCGAGATATTTAGCTAGGTATCCCAAACCACGCTTGCGGAAACCTGCATAAAAATATGCCAAGGATGTCAGCAGTGCCAATGCCACCGTAGTATTGATGTCATTGGTTGGCGCGGCTAGTTCGCCTGATGGCAGGTGAATTAGCTTCCAAGGGAGTAGGGCACCAGACCAATTGGATAAAAAGATGAATAAAAATAAGGTACCGATATATGGCACCCAAGGACGATATTCCTTCTCGCCAATTTGGTCTTTAGCTAAGTTGCGGATATACTCCAAGGCATACTCCATCAAGTTTTGAATCCCACGGGGAATGCGTTGAACATTCCGCGTTGCCGCAATTGCCGCAATTAGCAGCAAGCCAATCACAAACCAAGATGTGAGAAATACCTGACCGTGGATTTGGAGGTTCCCCAGTCGCCAATATAAATGACGACCGACCTCCAATGCTGCCAAGGGCAGGGAATTTGTGATGTTTAAACCAGCTAACATGTGCATCTAGGAGCTATTTCTAGCGATTATCGATCGATGTTGCAAAGACATTTGCGATTGGTGGTCGATCCTGCGCTCGGCTAAATTCGATTTTAGTCAGACGAGAGTATCCGCACGAGGTAGACGATCGACGCTGCTTTGTAGGTCAAAAAACCTAAAAAGACTGGTAGAATTTGCAACTGATCCCATTTGGCAGCAACGAGCATCAAGACTAATACTAGGGCTTGACGATTGAGGCTCAGCTTCATGGTTTCAGTACCAAGGCGGTCTACATCTCTGGCTAGCAGTCTCAAGTACACTACTCCTGTAACTGCACCTAGTAGGTAATTGCCAGCGATTCTCAAACCATAGAAATAAACCACAGTAGGAAATGCTACAGCAGCGATCGCTAGAGTAGTCAGAAACAATTCTTGCTTGAGCTGTTGATACTCACCCATCGAATTGTCTGACGTTTGAGTTACACTAGACTCCTCAAGTGTAATTGCCTCATCAACTAATTCTGTCAGTTGAGGCGTTTCATCAGTAGAGTTCACAGTAGTTTAGTGTTATTCGATCCCGAATCGACCATCATCGATTGTATCATCGAGCGGCATCAATACTTAAAAAGATTTATCGCTCGATCGAGTTCGTGCTACCAATCAGTCCGCGAGTACGGAAGATGTCGGTAATCGTCGGTGCATAGCCAGGTAGCCCAAAGGTAGCGGGACTCACGGGGTTCTTGGCTCCAAAGTGGCGGTAATTGAGACAAAACCGATCCCACTCGGCCATTTCGATCTTAAATAGTTTAATCAAGAAATTGGCAAGAGCGATCGATAGGGGAATCTGGAAGGGGCTACGTTTGCCAAAGTAGGCACAGATTTCCTTAATTCCAGCATCGGCACTCACTAACTGGTTGCCCAGGACGATGCGCCGATCGAATTTGTCGGCGATTTCAGGATGTGCGATTAGATGTCTGACAACTTCAGCGATATCTTTGCCGTGGATAAAGTGGAAGCTCCCGTCGGCACTCAACCATTGCAGTAAACCAGCATATTTAGATATATTTGTCAAGTCAGCAGATAGAAAAGAATAGGGTTTGGTATCGTCACCACCGAATACCAGTGTCGGGAAAACGGTAGTAATTTTTGAGGCAATCTTATGCTCGGCACCAACGGCATTTTTTTCCCGTGTCAGTTTGTCTAAACACTGATATTTAGACACTATATAGTCAGTCCCGATCTTACTCGCTTCTGGTAGTAATTGATTCTGTCGATCGAGTACACTTTGAGTCGAGAAATAAATAACTTGCTGACAAACTTCCGGGTCGAGTAAGTCAAACAAGATATGAGTTTTAGTATAGTTAATATCAAAGGCTGCTTGCCCACCCCAACCAGCAGCAGTCAGGACGGCAACATCGATCGTCTTGAGTAACTCAGCCTGTTTTTCGATTTCCATCATGTCTGCGGTGACGACATGAATGCCCGGACGTGCTTTAATATCTACTTGCAGTTTGACAGGGTTGCGGACAAATAGAAATAGTTCGTGGTCGGTATTTTGGATCAGGGCTTCGCTGATATAATGACCGACACAACCACTGGCACCTGTGACAAGAATACGCATCAAACTAGGAATTAGAAATTAGAGGGCATTATACAAGATCGGTGACGGCTCCGCGAACTTAATTGTTGCGTGTAAGTTGCTAGCCGGATCGTTTTCTTGATTCTAAGATCCACTCACCATCCATTTAAGGATACCAAGGATGCGTTCGACTGGGGTAACTTGATATTCGTTCAGATCGAGCGTTAGATCTTTATTTTCAAGTTTGAGGAATTGCCACAACTTCCCGCTGGTAACGCAGCCATAGATGACCGAAATCGGCTTGTCTTCATTTGCATTAAATATTTGAGCAGCGACCATTTCAGCGGCACACTGCCCTAAGCCCACATCTAATTCTCCTTTCTTTGCTTCCACTAACATGACGATCGGAGCTTGAATTATAGATGAGATCGTAGATTTACTTAATAAGAAGTCACAAAAACCATTCAAGCCACGCTCTCGTTCGCATAGCGTCCCTGTAGGGGAATCGACATTAAACTCTTCACCTGAAAATAGTTGGATTGGGCTGTCGGCTAGTCGCAACAATTCAACTAAAATTGGACTGACTAATAACTCTGACTTGGCCTTTTCAGATTTTGCCCTCTGCGCCAAGGGCAAATATTGTGCAAAAATGTTTAAGAACTCTGGCTTTGGTGATACTGGCGGTAGGGATTCGCAAAAAGATGACTCGATGAGATTTAAGTCGAATTGACCGATCGCACCTTGTAAAGAAAAATTATTATACGCCATAAATTTAGTTTTCTCCTACTTTATAAAAGTATCCTCGATCGCGATCGAAAGATGGCGGCGGAGTTGGCGAATGATATCCAAATTACCATCCGCTGATTTGTCTATGCTCCTGGTAATCGATCGCGTCTGTCGCGGCGGTACTTACCAAACCGATAGTCTAGCGGGCGATCGAGTGGATGCAGACTATAATACTCTCGATCGACAAATCTAATTATAGAAGTAGCCGACTCTGTTAAACCAAAAAAATAGGTGGTCATCTGGTTGGTTGTGGCAATTTGGGCGTAGTGGCTGGTAGTGCCTTTAGTCCGCCCTACTGCCTTGCGTAAAGCGCGATAGGACTCCAATCGCTGAGTAGCTAACTTCCGCTCTGTGCGGCAAGCAAACCAGCGAGTTTTAGCCGCAATTACTGGTTCGCCGCCGAACACGATTAAGAGATGGAGCAACACTCCCAGTGCCGTCATAATTGCCACAAAGATCCAACTAAGTCGGCTGTCTGATTGGGAAAGATACATGGTGTAAGCAAAAACGGCTGATGGCAATACTGCCCAGCAGAACCCAGTGACATACCAAAAAATCACCCAGAAAGTTAGCAATCTGTCGAACGGATCTTCCCGCCTTACCAGTTTGGCAGCATGGATTAACTGAGCAAATTTAAACTCAGTTGCCATGTAGAAAAACGGAAACAAACAGGTTGACAGCAATAGCAACCAAACTGGTGCATCGGTTAGTAATAGCCGAATTAGATAGTCAGCCAAGCTGTGAAAAATCAGGAAATCGAGAAACAAGTTAGCCCAGATTGGGAGCAACAAGAACATGTCTGCGGCACCATCTTCCGCAGCACTGTGAAAATGCTGTTGATTGAGATCGTAATAAAGCCAGTAATTGGTATCGTTTGGGAGAAAAACATTCCAGCAATCGCTCAAATGGTTGAGTTCTTTTTCGACAGGCGATGCGGTGCGATCGAGATCATAATTATCGGTCATGATGCTTTACCCCTAAAATTTATTTACCAGTAATAAATCGCACGGCACCTTCGATCGATTCATAAGGTTTGTTGCCGCCTAACAGGGGTTGTAGGATGCCAGCTCTACCCCCACTACTGACTAGTAATACCTGTGGATTACTAGCAAATTTGACTTGTTTGGGATTGTTTTGAGCAGTTTCCAATCCATCTGTAATTAATAAGGCAATATTGCGGGGCGGTTGTCGCCAGTTGCCAGCCTCAGACAAATACAAATCGCCGCGCTCGATGGTGCCGACTACATCGGAAGCCTGACAATTGGCAGGCTGCGCTAGAACCTTGCTAATTTTGGTGGTAAATTCCGTGCTGTTTTGCTGTGCTTCCTGCTGCCGTGATGCCATTGCCTGTTGATACGAGCTGAGCTGCTGCTGGTAAACTTTAGCTTGAAGATCGTACTGTTTTTGCAATTTGGGCAATTCCAGCGGGTTCACCGTCCCCGATTTGGGCATTGGGGTGGGTGTTTGGGGTGCGAGTGGCGGTTCTGGCATGTAGAAGCTATTTAAGCGCAGATCTGAGGAGGTACAGACTTCGGCGACTCGAACTTCCCCACCCACTTTTTTGACTAATTCGAGTAGAGGTTGAAGGTTGTCGAGTTTGAGAATGGGAATTTTCGATGTACCGACGCTTAATGTGCGATCGATCGCCACATAAATCCGGACTGGCGACGAGATCGCTGGCGGCTGGGGATTAGCAGCCACTGAAATTGGGGGAGTGGAATTACAGCCTGTTAATCCCCACATCAAACCAAGGATCGATAGTAACTGGAGCTTCATAAATATTGGTTATTGATTGCATATTTTGAGTGTGGAAATCGGGGTTAATTTTATTTGTCGATCGGCGATCGCTGCCGGGAAAATCGGTCTGAGTTTTCTGATAAGATCGATGCCGCGATCGTCGGTAAAATCTGTACGATCCGATCGTAAGATATTGAAATATTCAAACCGATCGATCGACCATAATCGATCGGTATTTGCCAATGGGTAGCAAGCGTAAATGCCGGAGCTTCGCGATCCAACATTTGCATCAGCCGAATCCAGTAGTAGATATCTTCACTGTCTTCAGGACAGCAGCGAGCGCAGATTTTTTTTAACTGAATAGCACTACTTCGCACGATGATGTTCTTGACTGCTGATTCCATGTCGCACATCCTCGCTATTGTGTGTGCGACGATTCTAATGTCAGCATGAAGAGAAAATCTACCCCCATCTGTCGGTAGTATTTCGACAGGTGTCGTCTAAGCTGGGGAAATACAGTTCCACCGCCATCTATGCCGATCTCGATGCCATTCGAGTTTGACGATTTCGGCTGGGGGATACCGCCTGTCTCCATTTTCTTGGAAGGCGATTTGTCCGGTGATGCCTTGAAATTGATGATGCCCTAGTTTAAAGTGTCGATGTATCTGTTCCAATAACGATCGAGAGTCGTCAATGTGCGGAAATTGCTGGAGCATCTGATAAATTAGCAGCACCGAATCAAAGGCTGTGGCACTCCGCCATGTCACTTTATTGGCATCCCACAGGCGACTGGCAAGGGTACAAAACTCCTGAGCGGTGAGCCGTTTGCTATTGCAGCCATTCGTGCTGCTATCCCAGTGCCAGGGCAAACAGGTGATAATGTGGGGCTGAAGATCGCCGTTGGTGGAGTCTTTGGGCACGAGAATCGAATTACTAAAATTTTGTTTGTACAAGGTAGCCGAACCAGCCAACACACACCGATCGAGATTTAATTGGCTCAATAATCCGGTGTTAGCTAAGAAATTTGGATCGATTCTTGCATCGATAATAATAATTACAACATCTATCTCTTCACTATTGATTTGCTCGACATAATTACGCGCTCTAATATCTTCTTCGTTTAGATATCCAAAGCGCAATAAGGTTTGAAAGCTAGCAGTTTTTTTTGCTAGTTCATGTTCGATCGCTTGCAGATAGGAGTTGCTGTAAATACTATTTTCAGCATAGATAATTGCCGTCTTTTTGAGCGCAGGCAAATGGGGGAAAGCTGCTGGGTCTGACAGAAAATCAACTAATTTAGCGGCATTAATGGTATCGATCGGCGGAATCCTAAAGAAGCCTAACCGATCGCCAATTTCCAGCGATGATAATTCAGTTGAGGTGCTGCTAGAATTGACGAGGACGATCCCAGCCTGAGCGTATACAGGTACGGCTCTTTTAGTTGCCTCGCTGGAATAATGTCCAATAATTGCGATTAAATTTAGTTCCGATCCTAATCTCGTTAGATTTTCGGCTGTCCGATCGTCGCCATCATATAGATTATTAATGTCGTTAACTATTAAGATTTTAATTGCAACTTTAGAGTCCAATAACGTGTCGAGTAATGGCGGTACGTTTGGATAATGTTCGGCTAATCCTAATTCATCAATCTGAACATTTACTTGTAACTGAATTTGCGCGATACCTTGCAAGGTTTCGGTTGCAATTTGACCCCGATCGTGATTAATTGGGACGACAACAGCGATCGTCCGCACGGGGATGTTTTTCTTAATTAGTCGCTGATGATTTCGGTCGATCGCACAGTTATTGATATAGATTAAGATTTCGGGACTGCCACTATGAAATATTTGTCTCCCACTCTCCCACGCTGCTAGAAAACAGCTTTGTGCTTGATACCACAAACCAGATTGATAAAATCTAGCAGCACTAATTTGGTCGTTACCAATTCGGCGATCGTATGGATATAAAAATACTTGTCTGCCAAAGCTAGCCTGAAAATTATCAGCATTGAGTTGTGCGGGAGGATGCAGTCGATATGCTCCGTCTGGATCGAGCAACCAATTGAGAATTAAAATCCAATTCCCGGTTACTTTCTTGCGATCCATATCCATCATTTCAGCTATTCTTTCATAAAAATAATTGCTGAGTCTATCCCTGATATAGAAAGGGCTTCGCGATATTATCCGAGCAATTCCATTACGTTCTTGACCTAATAAAGACGCACAAATAATCTGGCGATCGAGCGCATTTAAAGTATCCGATCCGGGCGATATTCTTTCTAAATCACGAAAAAATAGATCGATATCAATTCCTAATCTTTGATTGAGGCGATCGCATTCTGCACACATAATTACGTCCCCTTCAGAACATCTCACCTGTATTATACGCGATTGCCAAAATAAGACACTCCTGCCTACATAGTACTGAGGTTAGATCGAAGCCCCCAGCACCACGCGGAGCAAGATATGTCTGTTGCTTTAAGTTAGCTAAGGTAAGTTTTTGCCGCAACCTATATTGCTACAACTACTTTACTTTCAGCCTCAGCGAAGAGCGAGTCGGTGAATTCCCAATCGCGTTAGCAACCTGCATGTTATTGATATAATTGGTTAATTGAACCGTTGTGACTGGCGGAAGAGTCTTGAGACTAGTTTGAAATTCTAGATCGGATTTTTGAAAAACAACCTGCCGTTGAACCGAGTTAATTTTATTCCACTGAATCTTAGGATCGGCTTGGAGTCTGGCTAATCGATCGCGTCTGAGTTTGCTTATCTGTTTAATTTCAGGGATATAAGCTTCGAGATTTTGTCCCCATTGAATCCGCATTTGTTCGCGAAAATAATCACCACGTCGAATCCATTGACCATTTTTAAATGCCAACCAATTTGTCGGTAATCTAGATAGTTCCTGTTTGGTATCGATCGGAATTCTGGCATATTCAGCAGTGAGTTTGGCTGCAATTGCATTTTTGAGCTTGGTGTCAGCGGTAGCGACAGATTTACCCATCACCTCATTAACCATAAAACACAAGACTTCTGCGCTCATGTCGCTAGTCATGCGAGTTAATGGTGGTTTTCCTGGTGCAAGCCAATTTTTGGGTGCAGCATCATAAAAAGACACCAACCACAAAGCATCTCCATCCCCATCGAGTACTTGCTGGCGGAGATTGGCAATAATCTTGGTTTGTAGTTGAGTTCGCTCGACGGGAGTACCACGCACGATTTGAGGTTCTAGCGCGATGGTTTGGGTAACAGTGTTTCTCAATCCCAAGTTAGTTACCCATTCTCGATTGAGTCGCTGCGAGATCTTTGCTTGCTGATTGGGGGTAAATTTGACTGCTAGTAACTGTGCGTAGAGATTGGTAAAGCTTTTAATCGTGACTGGAGTCAGGTTCGGGACGACAACTAGCGGTAAGTTATTCGTAGTTGCGGCTGGAGCGGTTGGGGGTGTAGCAGGATTAGCTGGGGTGACTTTACTGGGGGGACTATTTTGGACTGGTGGTAGAAATCTATTTTGAGGAGTCGAATTAGGTACGGTTTTGACGGGAGTAGTTTTAGGGGGTGGGGTAACTGTAACCGCAGGTGTGGCGCTCCCGATGGTGAGACTGGTGACACACAATAGGGCAATAACGCCAGGATTCATGCTGCTTGGTTTCATAATATTTGCCTATCCCCGAGATGAAGTTGTCACTAGTTCTAGTTCACCGATCGATTATACTCTGCGACGATCGTCTTACTTGGGAGACTGCGGATCGATCGCCCGATCCGCAGTCTCCAGGTAATTGTGGCTAGCTCCTAGTTTCGGACGCAAATTGGGGCGGATTGTTTCAATAGACTTTCTGCGGAAGTCAGGGGATAGGGGATAGGGGATAGGGGATAGGGAATAGGAAAAAGTGCGTTGGCTCAGCTTAGCATCCGCAATTCTCAATTCTCAATTCTCAATTCTCAATTAATTTAACGACCTAAAATTTCGCCGACTGTCTCTGGTTGGGAGAGGGATTTGACGGCAATTGCGGCGACCATTTGCGGGTCGAGATTTCCCCATTGGACGATCGTCGAGGGAATGCTGCTAGACTGAAGCTTAGCAGCTAAATCTGGGGCAAGTGGCATCGGCTCGATCGAGACTAATTGGGGCATTATTTGTCCGCCATAAGCAGAAATTGATTCGATTTCCAGCGAAAATAGACCGGGAATAAAGCGAGGATTTAAGGCGCGATCGTACTCAAATTTACTGAGCATCAATTGAAACGAACGGACTTGGGTCGTATCCAGTGGCGCGTCACTGACAGTTTTGGCTCGGAAAATCGGCACTAAATCTCTAAATGGTATTTGAATCGTCATCCATTCATTAGCAATCGTATCGAATGAATGAGCGTAGCCAATTCCATCCCAGGTGGATTCAGTTCGCACGAATAACTTATATCGCTGTCCGTCCCCTTTGACTCGTAGTTCGATGCCTTGATAGTTACTCAGCGATAGTGCTGGCTCGAAATTGCGAGTTCGCACCGAAGCAAAGCCACCAGAATTTTCGATCGAAACATTGCCACTGAAAACAGCAGCTCCCGTCCGCAAGCGAATACCACTTTCACTCACACCACCCATCACCACATCATCCACCGCTCCCCAGGTGGCTTGGAGATCGACTGTGGGGTGCGTAAAATCAAACAGTTCTAACCGACGATCCGATGGTAAACCAGCAGCAACCGCAGTTAAATTAGCTAAAATAGGTGCCGAAATCTCCTGATGCGGATCGTTGGGACAAATAATAATGGCGCGAACTCCCTGCATCAACCGATTGCTAAGGCTATCTTCAAGCCGATCGCTAAAATTTGCCTGCACAAATTCAACATTTGCGGGTACACTAAACGGTGTCAAGTTTAGATCCGAGATCGCCACCCGCACGCGATAACCACTCTTGAGCAATTGCCCAATTGTCAATTGTCCGATCTCGCCCAACCCACCAACCACCAAAACCACACCCACAGTTGTTCTCCCTCCATCAATAGTCGCTCGATTGCGATCTGTCGCGCCGCTCAGCCAGCGCTGGACATCGCTAACGACGGGAATCGCCCCAAAATAGTTCACAGTATTAAAAAATCTGCTGACATCCCATTTAGCCATGATGTTAATAATTTGGTAGTGGGTTAGTGACGATCGTTGCTAGGATTGGCGCATATATTGCTAATTATAACGAGTTTATTTTCTGAGCCTGTCAAAACTGCAACAGCGGCTCAGCCTATTTTCGCGCATCCCCAACATACTTATGATTCTTGCAGATAAAATCTTCCTTTATTTAGAAGATATCGAAAATCCGATCGGTAGAATCGTAAATTTACTGATTACCGGGCTGGTTTTAGTTTCTACCGGGATCTTCATCGCCGAAACTTATCCACTTCAGCCAGATATTCGATCGCTCCTTGGGAAGATCGATCTGATTATATTATCAATTTTTGCAGTTGAATATTCGCTCCGCCTCATCGCCGCCCCAAATAAATTCAAGTATCTCTTTAGCTTTTATTCGCTCATCGATCTAATTGCGATTTTACCAGTCCTGACTGGCATTACCGATGTGAGCTTCATCCGAATTTTACGCTGGTTTCGGATTTTGCGATTGCTCCGGTTTATTGAGGGTAAAGCGTTCTTGGGTAATCTCGATCGCGAGGATAGCTCGATCGTTACCCGGATTTTATTTACAATTTTCTCAATTATTTTTATCTATTCTGGCTTAATCTACCAAGTCGAGCATCCAGTCAATCCCAAGAATTTTGGGACGTTTTTTGATGCCGTATACTTTGCGGTAGTCACGATGACAACCGTGGGTTTTGGCGATATTACACCTACCTCTGACGTGGGAAAATTGATGACAGTGTTGATGATTTTGACGGGAATTGCCCTCATTCCCTGGCAATTAGGAGATCTAATTAAACAAGTAGCTAAAAGTGCTAATAAAGTAAATGCTATTTGTCCTAAATGTCAGCTATCAAGCCACGATTTAGATGCCAATTTTTGCAAACGTTGTGGTGTCAAATTGGGGTGAGGTGCAATTTAGCGATCTTGCCCTCACCCCCAGCCCCTCTGTCTTGTCGTTGTCTTGACGCACACAAACGGGAGGTTCCCTCCCGTTCGATGCGTCGCGTTTTTATTCGGGGGTTTCCCCCGAATAAAAACGCCGCTCCCAAGCTTGGGAGCGATTCGCGATAGTCGGGGAACCCGATTGGTGACTAGTTAAGGCGCAAGTGCAGTTGTCAAGCAGGGTGGAGAGGACGGCTCAAAGAAAAATGGCCCTTCCCTACTCACTCGTTCTGGGAAGGGGTCAATAATC
>NZ_JANLWO010000842.1:0-12686 GCF_031364565.1 Chamaesiphon sp. OTE_20_metabat_361 | reverse complement strand
TCGGCGGCGACGCTGGATTTGACACGGCTATTGCGGACGTTGAAATAATTGCTCAAGGGCGCACAGGCGTTGCCGATGCTGGCTGCTTGACCGGGACTCGCAACCGACTTATCGCCGCTGTTGTAACGGTTACAGATCGATTCTACAGACCAAGTTGCCGTAGTATAAATCCGCCCGCTGGCGGCGGCAAGTTTGCCCCGTGCTTCTTTTTGTTCTGAGGCAATTTCGCCCGCACTCAAGCCTAGATTTGCCAGCGCGGTATCGAGTGCCTGACGGCGAGCCGTTTCATTCGTCGCGCGCCACACTTGTCTGAGCAAGCGTTCCCGTTCTGGTTTAACTAAAATATCGCTCGCTTTTTCAAATTCAGTAGTCGTCGGTCGGCGCGGTTCGTAGAAATTGGGACGCGCTAAGACCGCTGTATTTTCGCGCGGTAAAAAGGCATTGACACCCAGTCCCAATGGGCCGCGACCGAGTTGACGTTCGCGATCGAGCGTACTGGCAGCCATGATGACGGATGTATCGTGTAAAATGAACCGAGTGTCAGTTACCGGGGTTACACTAGAGTTACTACTCAAATTGCGACTGCGAAGATAGGCGGCGATTTTATCTCGTTCGCTTGGTACCAGTGCGCGATTGGTATGATTGGTCGGTACCTGCGGCGGACTAGCTGTTGGGGGTAGGGTCGTCGGCGGGGGACTGCTGGGGGCTGTCGTACCGCTCGGGAGCGGACGCAGCGGCGGCGGCACGGGAATCGTGACTTGCGGTTCGCTGGCTGCTGGTGTTGAAGCTGGAGACGGTAGGGGTGTTGTCAATCCAGGCGAGGTGATTCTTTGAGCGATTCCCGTTCCAGGAAGCGGCGTCAACGTCGGTACGGGGAATGCTACCGATCGAGTATTGATGGAGATTGTGGCAATAATCGGTACCAAAAATAACCCCAAAAGTGTCACAATACGATTAGAAAACAAATTGAATTTAAGCATATAAGAGTTGACAGTTGGCAGCTTGTATTGATGACAGTCAAAGTAGCGATCGCTTGCAGTTAAGTTGTTCGATAGAATAATTACTTTTTCGGATAGCAATCGACTATCTTTGTGTAGCCCAGTCGCTTTTGCTGTCAGGGACGGCAGGCGATCGCGTTTAGTTCCAATTCTAGTTTTCTACAATATTTTTCAATCTATCTATGTCAAGATTTTTGTAAATATCGATCGATTCATTACCAACAAATTAATTATCGACACCAATCGTTGCTAAAAGGTTATGTTTTCTATCTCCTCCAATCAGTCCAAAATTCAACCGATCGATCCGCTGGCGATCGACAATAGCCCCGCTGCGATTCTCACCCGTCGATATCAACAAGTTCGCCAAATTAGCGAACGGATTTGCCAACCGCTAGCTATAGAGGATTATACAATCCAAAGTATGCCGGATGTGAGTCCGCCCAAGTGGCATTTAGCACATACGACCTGGTTCTTTGAAACCTTCTTACTATTACCATATTTACCGGGATATCAGGTTTTTCATCCCCAATTTGGTTATTTGTTCAATTCATACTATGAAGCTGTCGGCGCGCGCCATCCGCGCCACCTACGCGGGATGCTTTCACGTCCGACTGTCGCTGAAGTTTATCGCTATCGCGAACGCGTCGATCGAGCCATGGTAGAGTTACTGGCAACAATTGCCGATCGTCCCAACTTAGCAGAACTAGTCACCCTCGGACTCCACCACGAGCAGCAACATCAAGAATTACTCTTGATGGATATCAAACATATTCTCGGTACCAATCCGCTACATCCGGTCTATCGTCAAAATTTACCCCCACATCCCACGCCGACAGAAATTCCCTTTGAGTGGTTGGCATATCCCGGCGGACTGTATAGTATCGGTCATCAAGGTGATGAATTTGCCTTTGATAATGAATCCCCCCGCCACAAAACATATCTGCAAGATTATAAATTAGCCAATCGGCTAGTTACAAATGGTGAATATTTAGAATTTATCCAAGCTGGTGGTTATCAAAAATCAAAATATTGGCTAGCAGAAGGCTGGATGACCGTTCAAACTCAGCAATGGCAAGCGCCATTATATTGGGAACTAGTCGTAAGCGGCATCGATAATTTCGAGCGTCGCCAGTGGTGGATAATGACCCTCGGTGGACTAAAAAAACTCGACCTCAATGAACCAGTTTGTCATGTAAGTTTTTATGAGGCTGATGCCTATGCGACGTGGAAAGGTCAGCGTTTACCCACCGAAGCAGAATGGGAAGTTGCGACAGTAAATATCCCTCAAGTTGGTAACTTTTTAGACAGCGATCTCTTACAGCCAACACCTGTAAATAATCCGCATCATCAGTTTTTTGGTGATGTCTGGGAATGGACGCAAAGTGCTTATTTGCCCTATCCTGGTTTCCAGATTGCCGAAGGTGCGATCGGTGAATATAATGGGAAGTTTATGTGCAATCAAATGGTCTTACGCGGCGGTGCGTGCGTTACTTCTGCCGATCATATTCGTTCCACTTATCGCAATTTCTTTCCACCTTCAGCACGGTGGCAATTTAGCGGGATTCGGTTGGCGAGTTAGCAGCTAGATCGATCTAAATCAGCGTGCAAACCTCTATTGATGTTCTACATCAATAGAGGTTCGCCATTCCCTTAAAACGTCGCTTATTAGCTCCCCGACCCGGTGATGTGTTGAATCAGGACATCGATCTTGCCATTGAGAGTAGCAATGTCCCCTTTGAGTCCGCTAATGTCAGCCTTGAGATCGGCTTTGACTTCAGCTACTTCGTCATAGAGGCGATCGAATTCGATATTAAGTTCGCCCCAAGTGACTTGGGTATCTTCTAAACGGTTGACTCGACGACCGATAGTTCGGAGTTGGCGATCTATCCTTCTATCGTTTGGTTCTTGAGATTGGGTCATAATAGTAATAGATGTTTTTTTTGATTTGTGGCTCACAAGCCACCGATATCCCCGTTAGTTGACGCTAGCGGGGATGTCTCTATTCTAGCTCTCAATTTGGATCTAAGAGCGCAAGATGTTTGATTCAGTTAAGATCGTAAAGAGCGTCAGTCAGAAATTAATCATGAATGAAAATTCACTCGATCGATCTCCCACCGAAAATCTCCTCGATCTCAACTTAGACAAAGATACGTGGATTTATACTTATGGCTCGTCTAAATTGCAACAGGTGAGAAGTTTTGGCTATGAATGTGAAGATCGATATCTCCAAGAACGTCTTAAATCTGAATATCCAGGCTATAGAATCAATCGTGCTTCTGTTGCCAAGAAACTAGATCTTCCACCATTGTATGCAATTAAAGAATCTTTGAAATGGAATGATGCTTATGTTGCCAAACAGTATTCTCAAGGAGAAGTAATTGCGATCGATCGTTATTTAGGTAAATATCAGATTATCAAAAAGACTGCCAAACCTTGGTACTTGACATATAATAATATTATCGCGATCGATGAAAACGATCCGAAGGAAGTAGCTTTTTATGCAATGCTGACAATTATCTTTTTCAGCCCAATTTTGGCAGTAATTATTTTAAAATAACTTCGCTGTTAAACTGCTGTACTCGCGCCCAAACTCGATCGAGTAAAATCGGATCGTTACTATCGAACCACTCAATTTCGGGAATCGACGCAAACCAAGTACGTTGGCGTTTGGCAAATTGACGCGTATGCACGATCGTCAGATCGATCGCGTCTGCTAAACTAATCTCACCCTGAATATACTGACGCATCTCCGCATATCCCAACGTATCCAACAACGGTAAATCCCACCCATATTTAGTCCCTAAATATTTTACCTCAGCCTCCCAACCCAAATCGATCATCTGTTGAGTGCGTTGCTCGATGCGTAGCGTCAAAACATCCAAACTTTCACAATCCAAGCCAATTTGGAGAATCGGATAACTCGGCGGATATTCTCCCTGCTGACTAGAAATCGTTTGTCCAGTGGCATAATAAACCTCCAACGCGCGAATCGTCCGAATCGCATCATTAGCATGAATTTTTAGCGTTGCCTCGCGATCGAGATGTTGCAAAATCTGGTAACATTGCCCCTGTCCCAGCGCGATTAATTGCGATCGCAAATCCATCTGTGGCGGTACGCGCGGAATTTTCATCCCCTTGACTACAGACTTAATATATAGTCCCGTACCCCCCACCAGCAGCGGTGTCATGCCCCGCGCCTGAAATTTTTCGATGAGTGCCTGCGCCTGTGTTTGATATTGGGCAGCCGTTACGGTACAATTAGGATCGTATGTACTAACCAAATGATGCGGTACCAAAGCCAGTTCGCTACTAGGTACCTTCGCCGTCGCGATATCGAATTCTCGATAGATCTGGCGCGAGTCTGCACTAATTATCTCAGCATCAAGCCGTTGGGCGATCGCGATCGCCAGTCCTGATTTTCCCGTGGCTGTGGCACCACAAATAACTATGAGCATGGAGGATGTATATCAGTTCGACAGGTTTGAAAGGACTCCATCACTTAGTATATAAAATTGCAGATAAATCGGTCGATCGAAAACAGCAGAATAAATATAGATCGTCTAGCTCTCAAAAATAATCCCAAAACTATCTAGATTCGTCTATAGCCTATTTGTGTTATAATTTTGGAGTGATTTCTCATCAGTAGAGCCAATAGCGGCTTGTGACTCATTATTGGAGTATCGTTTATGACCAGTGATTATGGTGACGACAACATTCGGGTACTGGAGGGACTAGAAGCAGTCCGCGTCCGACCGGGGATGTATATCGGTTCGACAGGTCCAAAAGGACTCCATCATTTAGTATATGAGGTTGCGGACAACTCGATCGATGAAGCACTAGCTGGTCATTGCAAAAATATCGATATTTCGATTAACGCCAATGGTTCGGTGACTGTCATCGATGACGGACGCGGGATTCCGGCTGGGATCAACCCGCAGACGGGTAAATCGACCATTGAGACAGTATTGACGGTTCTCCACGCTGGGGGGAAATTTGGGGATGGTGGTTATACCGTCTCTGGTGGTTTGCATGGAGTCGGGATTTCGGTCGTCAATGCGCTCTCGTCGCATGTAGAAGTAAAGGTATGGCGGAATCAAAAAATCCATACCCAGCGGTTTGAGAAGGGTTTTGCGGTATCTGGCTTAGAAGTAGTGCCGAGTCCAGAAAATCGCACGGGGACAACGGTAACTTTTCAACCAGATCCAGAAATATTCAAAGAATCGACCGAATTTGATTTTGCGACTTTAGCCAGCAGGTTCAAGGAGTTAGCCTATCTCAATGCGGGAATTCGGATTAGTTTTAGTGACTACCGATTGGAACTTTTGGGTACGGCAGAACCCAAGGTCGAGCATTATTATTACGAGGGTGGAATTCGGGAATATGTATCGTATCTAAATGAAAACAAACAACCGCTACATGAAGAAATAATTTACATCAGCCAAGAGCAAGATAAAGTTCAGGTAGAAGTCGCGCTTCAGTGGTGTATCGATGCTTATTCCGATAATATTTTGGGATTTGCTAACAATATTCGGACGATCGATGGTGGGACGCATTTAGATGGGTTGAAAGTGGTATTGACCCGTACCATGAACTCGATCGCGCGCAAACGGAATAAACTTAAAGAGGGTGATGCCAATTTAGGTGGTGAAAATATTCGCGAAGGTTTAACCGCGATCGTATCGGTTAAAGTTCCCAATCCTGAATTTGAAGGACAAACGAAAACTAAGCTCGGAAATACCGAAGTCCGGAAAATTGTCGATGCGATCGTTTCTGAAGCTCTGACAGAATATTTAGAGTTTCGTCCGAATATTGCCGATGCGATTTTAGATAAAGCAATTCAAGCTTTTAATGCCGCCGAAGCAGCCAGACGCGCCAAAGAATTAGTCCGTCGGAAATCGGTATTAGAATCGTCAACTTTGCCGGGTAAATTGGCAGATTGTAGCTCCAAAGATCCTAGCGAATCAGAGATTTTCATCGTTGAAGGAGATTCGGCAGGCGGTTGTTTTCGGGGCGATACACTCGTATCCTTAGCTGACGGACGCAATCTCAGCTTCAAGGATATCGTCAGCGAGCAGCAAGCTGGTAAAGAGCATTTCTGCTACACCATTCGTCAGAATGGTACGATCGGAATCGAGCGGATTTTGCATCCTCGGATTACCAAGCAGCAAGCTCAAGTCGTCAAGGTAACATTAGACAATGGCGAGCAAATCGTTTGTACGCCAGATCATCGGTTCATGTTGCGAGATGGTAGCTATAAACCAGCCGCCGAGCTGACATCTGCCGATTCATTGATGCCTTTGTATCGTAAACTTTCTAATAAGAAAGCACCAAACATCACCATTGATGGATATGAAATGGTTTGGAATCCTAAATCGGATTCTTGGTTGTTTACGCACATGTTGTCCGATTGGTACAACTGCTGGCAAGGAGTTTATCAGAAAACTGATGGCAGTCATCGCCATCATATTGACTTTAATAAGCTCAATAATAATCCAACCAACTTACAACGGATGAGTCCTGAATCACATCTTCAGATTCATCGACAGCATGTTGGCAAAACATTGCATCGTCCTGATGTAGTCGAAAAATGTCGCCAAATTCGTCAAAGTCCAGAATTCCGTCAAGCGATGAGCGAACGGATGACTCAACCAGCAACTCGTCAAATTTTATCAGATCAAGCCATTGCTCAATGGCAAAATCCTGAATATAAAGCTGAGATGGGTGCTAAGTGGCAGAATTTCTATGCGCTCATCCCTCAATATCGCCAAGAAAATGCGGCTCAACTCAATCTCGCTCAACAAAATTATTGGCAAGAAGAATCCAATCGTCAAAAACAATCCGAGCGTACCCGCAATTACTTTATCGAACATCCTGAAGTTCGCTTGGAGATGTCAGTTCAAGCACAGCAACAATGGAGCGATCCACAATTGCTAGATTGGAGAAAGCAGAAAACTCAACAGCAATGGACACCAGAATTTCGGGCAAAACGCAAAGCGGCATTGCATCAAACTTACTACCAAAAAACACTGAAAGTTCTCAAGGATATCGAGCAATCTCATGGCTCTATCGATCTGAATGCTTATTACCAATATCGCGTAGAAACTCGCGATAAATCTCTGCTGAAATTTGAAACATTTTGCGATCGATACTTTGATGGTTCGACAGAGTTAGCACTCGAAGCAGTCGCACAATATAATCATCGGATCGTGTCGGTAGAACCGATGGAAGAATGCTTTGATGTCTACGATATCGAAGTACCTCACACCCACAACTTTGCACTTGCTAGTGGCGTATTCGTTCATAATAGTGCCAAACAAGGACGGGACAGACGTTTTCAGGCAATCCTACCCCTGCGCGGTAAGATTTTAAACATTGAGAAAACTGATGATTCTAAGATTTACAAAAACACCGAAATTCAAGCTCTAATTACTGCGTTAGGATTGGGTGTCAAAGGTGAAGATTTTAAATCAGAACAACTGCGTTACCACCGAATTTGTTTGATGACAGATGCGGATGTAGATGGTGCCCACATTCGGACGCTGTTACTGACATTCTTCTATCGCTATCAACGCGCATTGATCGATGAAGGCTATGTGTATATTGCTTGCCCACCGCTCTATAAATTAGAACGCGGACGCAATCACTACTATTGCTATAGCGAACGCGAATTGCAACAGAAAATATCTGAATTTCCAGCCAATGCCAACTACACAATTCAGCGATTCAAAGGGTTGGGAGAAATGATGCCTCAACAGTTGTGGGAAACTACAATGGATCGGGCAACTCGGACGCTCAAACGAGTGGAGATTCAAGATGCTGCTGAAGCGGATCGGATCTTTACAATTCTGATGGGCGATCGTGTAGCACCGCGTCGTGAATTTATCGAAACTTATGGGCCGAAATTAGGTTTGATGGACTTAGATATTTAGTAAGTTCGGGTAGTGGAGCATTGCCAGTATTCATGACTTAGCGAGCGGGAGGATCTTAATTAGTTGAGATCCTCTTTTGTTTGTGCGCGTTGAAAACGCCGATCGAGTCGATAGCTAACGATCGCGACTAACTCCAGCAACAGCATTATCATAGTAATTAACAGCACACCAGCGGTGAGTAAAAATTGCAACATGCGGATCGAATTTGGGCGAGAAATTTGTGGCGAGCTAAGTAGTGCCCAAACACGCGAATGGTTAGTTACCAATGGGATTGGTGGTTATGCCTCCGGTACGGTGGCTGGATTGTTGTCCCGTCGCTATCATGGCTTACTCATTGCTGCATTGCAGCCCCCGCTAGGTCGTACCTTGCTGCTTGCCAAACTCGATGAGGTGGCAGTGTACGATCGAAATACCTACGCACTCCACACCAATCGCTGGGCAGATGGTAGCGTCGATCCGCATGGCTACCGCCAGATCGAATATTTTGAACTTGAAGGCACGATCCCAATGTGGCGGTTCGCGTGTGCGGATGCCCTGCTTGAAAAGCGGATCTGGATGCAGCAAGGAGCCAATACTACCTACGTCCGCTATACCCTAAGCCGCGCCACTCAACCGCTGAAGTTAACCCTCACCGCCTTGGTAAATTATCGCGACCATCATGGCGATACTCACAGCCATGAGCAAATGAATGTCTCACCAGTCGAGCGGGGTATTTGCGTGACGGCTGAGCCGAATGCGACGCCGCTATATTTATTGAGCGATGCCCTCCAAGAACCCTTGCGGGACGCCAGCGTCACCCCTGCCCATAACTGGTACTACAACTTCGATCTGGCGATCGAACGGGAGCGCGGCTTGACCGAGAGCGAAGACCACCTCCACGCCGCCACCTTTGAAGTTACCCTCAATCCGGGAGAATCGATCGTTTTCGTCGCTAGCACCACGCCACAGCCCAATCTAGACGGCTCAAAAGCACTCAAACTGCACCGCGAGCGCGAGCAAAAACTCCTCAACTTGTGGAAACACAATCGACCGGGAACGATCGCCCCCAACCAAAAATGGCCGGATTGGCTCGACAGACTAGTTTTAGCCGCCGACCAATTTATTGTCAATCGTCCGGTGCCCGACATCCCCGAGGGGAAAACCATCATCGCGGGTTATCCGTGGTTTAGCGACTGGGGACGCGATACGATGATTAGTCTGCCGGGATTGACGATCGCCACTGGACGCCTGGAAATTGCCCGCTCGATTCTGCTTACCTTTGCCAAATATGTCGTTCGCGGCACGATTCCCAATCGCTTTCCCGATGCGGGTGACGTGCCCGAATATAACACTGTCGATGCGACGCTGTGGTATTTTGAGGCGATTCGCAGTTACTATGACGCCACCGCCGACGATGAGTTATTGACCGAACTTTTTCCCGTCTTAGCCGATATTATCGATTGGCATTGTCGCGGTACTCGCTACAATATCCACCTCGACGCAGGTGACGGCTTGCTCTATGCCGGAGCCGCAGGTATGCAACTGACTTGGATGGATGCCAAAGTTGATGATTGGGTAGTCACGCCGCGTATTGGTAAACCGATCGAAATTAATGCTCTGTGGTACTGCGCCTTACGGACGATCGCCAAATTCGCGCGTCAACTGGGTAAACCTGCCCGCGAATATGAAGCGATCGCGGATCGAACTTTAGCTAAGTTCTCCCGCTTCTGGAACCCCACTACTGGCTATTGCTACGACTTACTCGACAGTCCCGCTGGCGATGATGCCGTCCTACGTCCCAATCAAATCTTTGCCGTCTCCTTACCGGGCAGAGGTGCCAAGGGTTATGCGCCACTAATGCCCCCACTTCAACAACGTGGCATTGTCGATGCTTGCGGACGCTCCTTGTTGACTTCCTATGGATTGCGATCGCTAGCGCCGCATCATCCCGATTATCAAGGATCTTACAGCGGCACCCAATTCCAGCGCGACGGAGCCTATCACCAGGGCACCACTTGGGGCTGGTTGCTGGGTGCGTTTGTTCTAGCACATTTACAGGTACACGGCGATCGCGCTCAGGCGAAACAGTATCTAGAACCGATCGCCCAGCACCTGCTAGCGCACGGTTTGGGCACCTGTAGCGAAATCTTCGATGGCGACCCGCCTATGACCGCACGGGGCTGTATCGCCCAAGCCTGGACGGTTGCCGCAGTCTTGCAAGCCTGGGTAGCAACAGAGCAATAGTGTAGCTATCCGCTGCGATACATTATCCCAACGTCTCATTGGCGAATGACAGCTCGATACCTTTTACCTTTTACCTCTTACCTCTTACCTCAAATTGGTATTGCATCCGAATCGATCGTCCTTAACTTCCAACAGGGAATATTGTCGGCAGATACTGAAGTAACATAGCCATCTTTAATCGTAACGTAGTCTTCTAATTGCGCTGGAAATTCGATCGCCATTCCCGGCAACAATAATCGTTCCAATGTATCGATACTATTGACAATAATAATCTGGAACTTATTAGTGGTATTTTGATAACGGCAAGATAAGGGAAGCATCAATCGATCGTCCATATATCAGTATAAATAAGTACATTAGGCAATTGTAAAGATCCTAATGGTATTCTTGAGTTTTGATTCAGACGGGATCTAAATATCCCTAATGATTAGGTTACTGGTTAGTCAATCTACTCGAATCCCCCAAAAGACAGACTTTAAAGAGCGATGATAAAACTGGGGATCGCGCACCGTTATTATACACTGACAGATTCTATTAACTTTAACGCTCGCCCGGTCGCTCTACAAACAGAATCTATATTAATTGAGAAAATGAGCGGATAGATGTTGGCTATTTCATCCACAAATTACCCATTGAGAGATCGAGCCAGTATTTGCAAGCGATCGAGATTTTGCTGGTAACTCGGACAGATCCGATCGAATCTTAGCAGGTGATAGATCTTGACTAGGCTCGATCGGCAGCAGTACTACATTAACATACTTCTATCGAGAGCAGTCGCGATCGATAAATTTGTAAGGAAAAATTTTTGGGACGTTGAAGTCGGTTGGCGATCGGTGTTAGGTTAAATCCAAGACCGATCGGGTTTAACCGCACGATTGTCAATATGTAATTTAGAGAATTTTCGATCGCGAGCGCACTAATATTATTGGGAGCATAAATCTGATGGCATCACCAACCCCACTGCACGGTACCGAATTAATCGATTGCGCCAATGCCAATGCCAAGGAAGGCATTCAAGCAGCCGCGAATCTCTGTGGCTATAGTGACGATATCGTCACGTTCGAGCGTGAATTACAAACAGCAGCCCATCAAATGGGCATCCAGCTTCATGGTTTTCAAGATCTGAAGAAGAAAGCCGAAGTCTCCACCCAGCCCCAAGGTGAAATCGTAGCACCAGATAGTGCTACAGAGCTGTAGGTAAGGGATAGGGGATAGGGGATAGTGAATAGTGGATAGAGAGTTTTAATACAAGTCTCCCAGTCCCCCAGTCCCCCCATGTCCCAGTCCCCCAATCGATCGCGAGCAACGGTGCTAAATTATTGACGATTGCTGAGTATCGATCGTTTATCCCGATCGGACTCGCGATTGCCGTCATGTCTAATGAATACAATATGATTCGCGATGCCACGATCGAAGATTTACCTGCAATTATTGAAATTTACAATACATCGATTCCCGGACGGATGGCGACAGCCGATTTGGAGCCAGTGACGGTTGCCAGCCGCATGGACTGGTTTACCGCTCACACGCCCGAGCGCCGTCCTTTGTGGGTAGTCGAAGTAGATGGTAAAATTAAAGCATGGTTTAGCTTTCGATCGTTTTATGGGCGCGATGCCTATCGGCATACGGTCGAGGTAAGCGTGTATGTCGCACCAGATTCTCACCACAAACATTTAGCCACGCAACTATTATCTAAAGCCCTAGCCAGTGCTGCCAGTCTAGATATCAAAACGCTAGTCGCATTTATTTTCGCGCACAATCAACCGAGTATCAATCTGTTCAAAAAATACGATTTTCAACAGTGGGGTTATCTACCTCAAATCGCCGAACTCAATGGGGTCGATCGCGATCTGGTAATATTGGGCAGACAAATAGGTCAGGCTTGATGCGCGGTGGGGTAGGTGTTGAAAATGTATTCGGATAAAATGTATCTGGAGGTCTTCCCTAGTCTGGGTTTTGAGCATTTCTACGAAATATTAATCCGCGCAAGTACTCAAAGTTCTGGTGGTTAAGGGTTTTGGACTCGATCGGGCAATTTGGTTTTCAGTTACTCGTTCGTTTGAGTGCTATGATTGATGAAGCTCGCGCACTTGCACTTTGAAAACCAAATATGGTAAGGCTTTTACCCTCCTGCCAGCGAAATCGACCTTAAACCCTTTCAGGGATTGAAACAAATCATCCGGCAAGCTATTCATTTGCACCTCTAAGCGAAATCGACCTTAAACCCTTTCAGGGATTGAAACACCCCCGCATCAGCCGCCGCACCTTGAATTGCCATTAGCGAGCGAAATCGACCTTAAACCCTTTCAGGGATTGAAACGGTTTTGGAGTAGGGAGGGTTGCAAAATGTTCTCGGTGCAGCGAAATCGACCTTAAACCCTTTCAGGGATTGAAACGAGATCGAGTAGATCCTGGAGGCGACAATTGAAAAAGCGAAATCGACCTTAAACCCTTTCAGGGATTGAAACAATTTTAGAGATAAAGTGGGTATATTAATAGTAGAGAAAGCGAAATCGACCTTAAACCCTTTCAGGGA
>NZ_JANLWO010000298.1:0-2076 GCF_031364565.1 Chamaesiphon sp. OTE_20_metabat_361 | reverse complement strand
GCGGTATTTAGCGGCTATTTGATGTATCTGCTGGCATTTGTCATCAAAGCTGCATGTCCATTTTGTATTGCTTCGGCAATTTTCACTTTTGCCATTTTGGGACTGACACTCTTCGGGCGTGACTGGGAGGATATCGGGCAAGTCATCTTTTCTGGAATGGCGGCGGGGCTGGGTGCCCTGCTAGTTTCGCTAGTTCTTTACAATACCGCGATCGGAGGTGAGATAAATTCACTCGCCCCGACTACCGCCCCGACACCGGGGATTGGTTGGGAAATCAAGTCTACATCGGGGACAGCCGAGATCGAACTTGCCAAGCACCTGACCGAAAAAGGTGCCAAGATGTACAGTGCCTACTGGTGCCCGCATTGCTACGAACAGAAGCAGTTATTTGGTAGTCAAGCCTGGGAGCAAGTTACTAATATCGAATGTGCTGCTGATGCCAAAAAGAATCCGCAGCCAGACGCTTGTGCCAAAGCTGGCATTAAAGGATTTCCGACTTGGAGTATCGATGGCAAATTAGAGCCTGGAATCAGGAAACTGGCAAAACTCGCCAAGTTGACTGGCTATCAGGGCGATAGTAAGTTTAAGTACGATAAGTTGGCTCCAGGTGAATAATAATTATAAGTCAGGCTGGCAAGCGGAACTTGTGCGATCGACCTAAATGGTTTATATATTTTAAGGATCGATCGTTATTTCCCAATTTTACTAAATGCTGACAAACTTACACTTACTTCGATCGGTGAGCGCGATCGGGATGGCAATTGGTGCTGTTGTGACTACTATCGCTACGGTGCAAGCTAATCCCATGCTGCCCACTAATGGCAATACTACTTCGGCTCGTCCATCGCTCGTCAATCGGACGAGTAAACCTGCTGTCAACAGCAACAGCAAGAAGACAGCTTCAGCACCACCAATCGATACCGTATCAGGCGCAGCCGAAACCGCACTGGTAGAACATTTAATTGCCAATAATGTCACTTTCTACGGTGCTTACTGGTGCGATCATTGTCAGAAGCAAAAATCGCTATTTGGGGCGGCTGCTGCTGCAAAATTACTCTATATTGAGTGCGCCGCAGATGGTGAAAAGTCTCAGCGACAATTGTGTAAAGAGAAAAACATTCAAATGTTTCCTACTTGGGTAATTAACGGTAAATATTTTACTGGTAGTAAAGATCTCCAAGAGATTGCTAAATTAACTGGCTATAAAGGTGTGATGAATTTTAAATATCGCAAGTAGGTTTAGGCTTTAGGCTTTGGACTTTAGGTTTGGCTATCGATTGCTAAATGGGTTTGGATTTTAAGTTTGAGGCTAAAATATCAATTCGCTAATAGCACAAGACTAACGATCGATTATTAGATAGATCGACTTTGGCACAGTCAGTTGCCAGCATCAATAGATTGCATCAACACTACCCCGATATTATCAGCATGAATTATTTACTCAATTTGTGGCGATTTCCAATCTTGTCGCTATTGCTATCATCGTTAGTCTTTGGGGCGTTACCCGCCCGCGCCGAAACCAAAATATTGGCATCAGATTATGGGATCGATCGAGCGAATGAATCCCTAGCCCCCACAGATCCGCGCACTTCCACCGAGCGACTCAATGCCCTCGGCGACACCTCAGCCAAAGTTCCAGCACCTAACTCGATCGCGCAATCCGTTAAAGTCAGCCCTTTGCTAGAAAGACAAATCCTAGAAGTCATTCGCCGCAATCCATCTGTCATGCTAGAAGTGTTGCAAAAATACGCACTGGAGCAACAAGCGAAAGAACAAAAAGCTCAAGCCGACGCACTTAAATTAGCTCGAAAAAACACCAAATCATTAATCGGTAATTCGCCCACCACTGGAGCTAGCAATCGTCAGATCGTGATGGTCGCATTCTCAGATTTTCAATGTCCATTTTGTGCGACTGCCGATAAGAGTGTCAAGCAATTTATGGCAAAACATAAAGATAAAGTTACCCTAGTTTATAAATATTTTCCCCTCACCCAAATTCATCCCGAAGCACTACCAGCCGCACAGGCTGCTTGGGCTGCCAATAAGCAGGGTAAGTTCTGGGAATATCACGATGCT
>NZ_JANLWO010000708.1:0-6602 GCF_031364565.1 Chamaesiphon sp. OTE_20_metabat_361 | reverse complement strand
CGTTATAAAACCGTCAGAGGCGTTCGGTATCGGTTGTTACGCTGCCCTCAGTAGGCTTTAGGCTTTAGGCTTTAGGGTAAGAGGGGGAAAGGGGAAATTGCGACACGAAGTCGCAGACATTTAGTGAAGCGTAAAGCTTCTACCTTAGTATCAAAAGGTATGGACACTCCGAAGGAGCATCAACAGCAATGGGGATGTTTCACAGCTAGAGGAGAAAGCCTAATTGCACTGGTAGCCTAAACTGGTACAAGGGCAAGTCCAAGTCTGGTATGGTTAGCTAAAGCGAATCTGAGTAACATCCGTCATTTCCCAATGAGCCAAATCAGGCTGATAGGCTCAAACCAAAAGGTAAGTGGCAGTTACGACAACTGACTTTTTCCCGTCAGTGAGATGATACCGTCCGCCACCGGATGACATCAGGAACCTAACCCAGACGCATCTAAATACTGCGGAACGTGTAAACCTCTACCAGGTCAGTTTTTTTTTAAAACTGTAGGGAAGTCGTGAGATGTACCAACTCCTGGGAGAGAAAGGACTCTTCTAAAAAGCCAATGCCTGTAGGACGAAAGTTCAGAGGAATTCATAACTCGCAGGATAAGGGTCATCCCGTACCCGAAAGGGGAGCAGACGTAGAAGAGGCTGAAACTTTGTTGAAACCGATAGTAGAAAATCTTTACCCCTCCACAAGTTAGAGTCGAAGGGCATTCGCCAACGGCGGAGGACAGGGATCTCAAGGATGGAAGCCCAACAAATAAAGTCCTGAAAACCTGTACTGGACATAGTGATTTGACCCATTATGTAAGAAAAGTATAACTTGAAGGAAGTAAATGATACAGCAGGAGCCGAGTGCTTAGAAATTTGCAAGCTCGGTACTGTGGAGGGGAAAACCCGTAAGGGTTTACCTATTCCGGCGGTAAAAGGTAAGAGGTAAAAGGTAATTAAGCAGTCCCCTCGTCTCCCAGTCCCCCAGTCCCCTTGTCCCCCAGTCTCCCGATTAGAGCCAAGCTGCGACTTCAGACCAGCCCAGACCCTCCCGAATTACTTCAGGAGGGTCTATTGTCATATCCAAGATTGTCGATCCTTCCATGCCGGGTTCGGAACTATCATCGATAATAATATCGACTAGCTTTTCGAGTCGATCGAACAATACCGCTTTCTCAACGGGATCGATCGAGTCATCTTCATCCTCAGCTTGTAGGTGTGCAGAGGCAGAAATTACCGGATTGCCCAAGGTTTCGAGCAAGACTTGACAGAGTACATGCTTGGGGACTCTAATCCCGGTAGTTTTGCGCTTGGGATCTTGAACTAACTTGGGAACGAGTTTGGTTGCGGGTAAAATAAATGTATAAGTACCGGGGATGAGATGTTTCATCAATCGATATGCTGGATCGGAGACGATCGCATAGTCAGAGATATTTGATAAAGACTGACACAAGAAAGTCAAGGGTTTATCATTGGACATCCGCTTGATCTGACGGACGCGATCGACTGCCGACTTGGAATTGATGTCGCACCCGATCGCATATACTGTATCGGTGGGATAAAGCATGACTGCACCATTTTTCAGCGCCGCTACAATTTCATCAATCTTTCTAATCTGTGGTGTCTGAGGATGAATTTCGTAAATAGTCGCCATATAAAATAATTAATAATTAATAGTTAATAGTTAATAATTAAATTATCGACTCAAATCTATTTGGACGGTAGCTGCCGCAACTAATCGTTAAGTCAGTCACCTTATTTTCGATCGACATTTAGGGTTTTAGATCTTCCAACTCCCAACTCCCAACTCCCAACTCCCAACTTCCATCTCCCCATGCTTAAAATCGCCTATTTAGAATGCCAAACTGGAATCGCTGGCGATATGTGTCTGGGTGCATTAGTCGATGCTGGCGTCCCGATTGAATATCTCAACACCCAGCTCGCACGCTTAGGAATTGGGGCTGAATATCACCTGTGGGCAAATAAAGTTCATCACAATGGACAAATTGCCACCAAAGTACATGTCGATTTGATGGCGATTGCCTCGGCAGTTCCTGCCGCCTCAGCGCATCGCGGACATTCCCATGCTGCCGAACGCGAACATCCTCACGCTCATCCCGAGCCAGCCAGCATCGATACCGCTACTACCGAGAAGCGCGGACATGCTCACAAACATCCGCACGAGCATTCGCACGGACATCACCACCACGAGGGCGAACACACTCACCCGCCAGCTAACAGCACGAAAAATTTTCAGTCACAGCACTACACTCATATCGTTGCCGCCGAGCCGATAGAAGATGACACCGAACATCATCACCACCATTACGACACTCCCCAGCGAAACCTCCCTCAGATCGAAAAGCTGATACAGGCGGCAAATTTGCCCGCTAGAGCGACACAGTGGAGTTTGGACATTTTTCGCCAATTGGCGATCTCCGAGGGTGCAGTCCACGGTATCGACCCCTCTGAGGTGCATTTTCATGAAGTTGGCGCTGTCGATGCGATCGTCGATATCGTCGGGACTTGTTTGGGCTTAGATTATCTCGATATCGCTAAAATTTACTGTTCGCCATTACCCACAGGCGGCGGCACGGTTCGTGCGGCTCACGGGATTTTACCCGTACCAGTTCCCGCCGTACTTAAGTTATTTTCGTCCCGCAATGTTCCTGTTTATAGCAACAAGATCGATCGGGAATTAGTCACCCCTACAGGTGCAGCAATTGCGGTCGCGCTCGCGACAGAATTCGGCGCACCGCCAGCCATGCAGCTCCAACAAATCGGTCTAGGTGCGGGGACGATCGAGTTACCGATTCCGAATATTTTACGCTTATGGTTGGGCACTGAAATAGCTTCATCTGCGGCAACAACTCCTACAGTTCGCCCTGAATATCTCGAAACGATCGAGGTATTAAGTACTCAAATCGACGACCTCAACCCCCAAGCGATCGGGTACATATTCGATCGATTATTTCAAGCTGGAGCTTTGGATGTATTTACGCAACCAATCGGGATGAAAAAATCGCGATCGGGTATTTTACTTACTGTTATTTGTTCGATAGCTATAGCGCCTGATTGCGAACAAATTATCTTTAAAGAAACAAGTACATTAGGCATCCGTCGCGATCGCCAGACTCGCTCGATCTTGCCCAGAGAAATCCAATCTGTCGTGACTAAATATGGAACGGTACGGGTCAAAGTCGCTCGAAATAATCTAGTTGATGATGACTCGATCGTTAATGTCCATCCAGAATATGAGGACTGTGCTGCGATCGCGCAAGAGCAAAAGCTAGCATGGCGGGAGGTTCATCAATTAGCACTGATTGCTTGGCATAATTTGAATGGTTGATATGGAGACTGGAGTTATGACTGCTGCGGAATTATTAGCACGTTATGCTGCTGGGCAAAGAGATTTCAGTGGAGTCGATCTTCACCGTGCCGATCTAAGTGGTGCCGATCTCAGAGACATTATGTTAGTTGATTCCAAACTTCAAGAAGCTTTCTTGGAAGGAGCAAACCTAGAAGGAGCTAATCTTGAAGGGAGCAACTTGTGTTTCACGTTTCTGCTTAATGCAAATCTTAAATGTGCTAATCTGAAAAAGATAATTACACAAGAAACTGTACTGGCTAATGCTAACCTAGAAGGAGCAGACCTGTCCAATGCCAAGATCTACGCTACTATTTCTGGGGCTAACTTTAAAAACGCCATTACTGAAACTACTGAGTTTATTGAATGTTATTGCAGTGATACAATTTGGACTGATGGCATAATTAGAAATGGTTATATTTGAAAAATTAATGGAGGCTATATAATTAATATTGTTAAATAGTGAAGATAGTTGCTCTGCTTCAGCACCGTCCTAAAATAAAATTTCGGGTTAAGGGCAAAAGTCCATATAAATGGACTAAATAAAATCTGACAGTCCTCTTCAGAGGACTTTGACTATTAGCCCTGATTTGAATCGTTCGCGTAGCATCTACCTATGCCTACGGCAGGCTATCGCTAACGCAGAGGGCGGTTTTGAGCGAAGCAATTTAGATCTTATAATGATTCGATTGATAGTGATGTCAGTGTGACAGAATGCTCGATCTACCGATTGTGCGACCGATAAAGTTTGAGTATCTATCCATCGATGGATGAAGTTTTAAACATCGATCCCTAAAATTCGGATCGAGTCGATCGCGTAGCGTCTCCAGGGGGAATCGACAAAGCCAATATTTTCTTAAACCTACTTTATAAATTACTTTAGCTTTGCAAATTCCCAATCTCTAGCATCTATAATGGTTAGAAATACCACCTTATAGTGTAGAGTAAGTGACGATTCAGGCAGAGACATTAGAGTTATTGGAGTGGTCGCGATTGTGTCAGCAAGTAGCGACATTTGCAGCCACAAAGTTGGGCACGATCGCGGCGAGAAATTTGGTAATTCCCCAAAGTCCAAGTGTCAGTCTGAATCTACTTGCCCAAACTAAAGAGGTGTATGACTTAGAAACCCGCTTGATGGGTGGCTTGTCTTTAGATGGGATCGAAGATTTTGGCGATGCCCTCGAACGCGCCGCCGTCCAGGGAATGCTGTCGGGGAAAGAGTTGCACGAGATCGCCACCACTCTCGCGGGAATGCGGAAGCTGCGCCGTACTATTGACAGCGAAGAAAATATCCCCGTACTTCAAGGCTTGGTAGCCGACGTGCGGACGTATCCAGAGTTAGAGCAAGACATCTATCACTGTATCGACGATCGCGGCGATGTTACCGATCGAGCTAATGAAAAATTAGCCCAGGTACGCATCCAGCTCAAAGGCTTGCGCGATCGCATTTACAAGTCTCTCAATAGTCTGATCCAGCGTCAATCCAATGCCGTTCAACAGCCATTAATCACTCAACGGGGCGATCGTTTTGTCATCCCCGTCAAAGCATCTCACAAAGATGCCATTCCCGGCGTCGTTCACGATACCTCTGGGAGCGGCTCGACTCTGTATGTCGAACCCCAACAAATTATCAATCTCGGCAACCAGCTCCGCCAACTCCAACGCCAGGAGCAGCGAGAGATCGAAGCGGTACTGACGGCTCTGACGGCAAAAGTTACTGAAGTAGTCGAAGATCTCGAACATCTGCTTGTCGTCGCCACCACGATCGATCTTGCCACCGCCAGAGCTAGATATAGTCTGTGGTTGGAAGCCAATCCGCCCAAATTTGTCGATCGAGCCGCAAATGATTACATCACCCTCCGCCAACTCCGCCACCCTTTACTGACGTGGAAACATCGTCACGAAGAAGGATCTCCCGTCGTCCCGATCGATCTCTCGATTCGCCCAGACATCCGCGTAGTAACCATTACAGGCCCCAACACGGGCGGTAAAACCGTTACCCTCAAAACCCTCGCGATCGTCGCTTTGATGGCGAAGGTGGGGCTATTTATCCCCGCCCGCGAGCCAGTTGAAATCCCCTGGTTCGACCTCATTCTCGCCGACATCGGCGACGAACAATCCCTCCAACAAAGTCTGTCTACTTTTTCGGGACATATTCGCCGGATTAGTCGGATTTTAGATGCGATTGGGGAGTTGGGAGTTGGGAGTGAGGAGTTGGGAGGCGAGGAGACAGAACGAGCTAACAGACAAAAAGTTTTGCCTGATGGTAGTAATGCGAATGTAACAACGACCATTGATGAAGGTTTAACAGACTCATTCAATTCTCAAAACCCCCAATCTCCTCATTCTCCCAACTCCCAACTCCCAACTCCTCACTCCCAACTCCCAACTCCCAACTCCCAACTCCCAACTCCCAACTCCCTAATTCTTCTCGATGAAGTCGGAGCCGGAACCGATCCAGCAGAAGGTAGCGCACTAGCGATCGCACTGTTGCAATATTTAGCCGATCGGGCGATGCTGACGATCGCGAGTACTCACTATGGCGAGTTAAAAGCGCTCAAATATCAAGACAGTCGATTTGAAAATGCGTCGGTTGAATTTGATGATGTCAATCTTGCGCCGACTTATCGCTTATTATGGGGCATCCCCGGTCGATCGAACGCCCTCTCGATCGCTCAAAGATTGGGTTTGAATCCAGAAGTGATTGAAAATGCCAAATCGCAAGTGATTTTGGGAGCGACGCAAGAGGTAAACGAAGTTATTGCTGGACTAGAAGCCCAGCGGCGCACTCAAGAAACCAAAGCCAATGAAGCGGCTACTATCCTCAAACAAGCCGAAGCCTTCTACCTCGAAGTTTCTCAAAAAGCCGCACAATTGCAAGCCCGGGAACAGGAACTCAAGCTCAACCAAGAACGCGCCGTCCAAGCCGCCATTGTCGAAGCCAAAGGCGAAATCGCCCAAGTGATTCGCCAACTCCAGCAAGGCCCCCAAACCGCCCAGGCAGCCCAGCAAGCCACCGCCGAACTCGATGGCGTGTCCGACCGTCGCTTGCCAGCTAAATCGACGCCCAAGCCGCCTCCAGGCTTCAATCCGAAGGTCGGCGATCGCATCCGCATTCCCAAAATCGGGCAAAAAGCAGAAGTCCTCAGCGAAGTAGATGACAACGGCAATCTCAATGTCAAATTCGGCATCATGAAAATGAATGTTGCTCTAGCCGACATCGAATCATTGACAGGCGAAAAAGCGACTCCAC
>NZ_JANLWO010000683.1:0-5410 GCF_031364565.1 Chamaesiphon sp. OTE_20_metabat_361 | reverse complement strand
CTAGCGTTCTGGTAAATCAATGCTTGCATCTACCAACAACTTAGACCGATGTTATCAGTTACTCGGCATCTATCGCGGCGCATCGATAGACGAGCTAAAAACTGCTTACCGTTCTCTAGCTCGCAAACTGCATCCCGATCTCAACCCAGGTGATGTTGACGCACATCAACGTTTTATCTCGCTCAATCAAGCTTATCAAACTTTACTCGCGGGAATTACGGCAACTGCTAAGCCTCACCCCGATCGCCCGACTCAGCAGGCACCAGCCAGTACGACTAAGACTCGCGCTACTACTGCGCCACCGTCAACCACCACGCAAGATCGGCCGCAAGATAGCGATCGATTGAAGTGGCAATTGTATGATGAATTACAGTCTTTATTAAAGCAACAACAATTTTTAAAAGCGATCGTCTTAATTGAGGGTTTAGCTCATCATTCCCCTCAAGATCGTCAGGTTTGTCAATGGCAAGGGATTATTTACTCTCAATACGGCAATCAACTAATTCACCGCCGCGAATTCGATAAAGCGCGAATCTATCTCAAAAAAGCCCTCAAGGTCGATCCTCACAATCGTCAATTGTGGCAAGAAGTCGATCGTGGATTCAATCGGATTACTCAATTAAGTTAACTGTGGATAGTGTTTTAGTGGATAGTGGATAGTGTTTTAGTGGATAGTGGATGGTGAAAAGGTGCTGTACTTAGGGAGAACCTGAGTAGAGTTTGTTGCTGGTGCAGTATGTGAGTTAACGAGACACAGGGGTTTAAATCCCCACCCTAAAAACCCAATTATCAATTATCAATTAACCATCGATCGCGCCTAATAATTTGAGCGTTTGCCGTTGTCCCAATGCCAAGCCAGTAGCTCCGGTAATATTCAGATCTTCGTAGGGACGACTGAGGCGCAGCCGATGGATCGCGCGATCTCCATCGACATCCCAGATCGCGATCGTTTCATCTTCGCCAGCACTAGCGATCTGGCTGCCATCGGGACTATAGGCGATCGACCACACCCAATTTTGATGGTCGGTATAGGTTTGGAGACATTCACCAGTGGGAATCTGCCAGCGTTTAATAAGTCTGTCACCGCTACCGACGATCGCGTGATAATCCGGATTGGATGTGGCCGCGATCGGTGTGGGACTAAACGCTACAGTCAGGATGAGACTATTGTGAACGATCTTTGTGGGCAAGCATTCCCAATTAGTTGTGTTCCAAATTTTGACAGTGTTGTCCATGCCACCACTGGCGAGGTAACGTCCGTCCGGACTAAATGCCACGGTTAAGACGGGCAAAGCGTGAGCAATAATCGTTTGCAAACACTTACCTGTATCCAGATCCCAAATCCGCACGGTATGTTCGCAAGCAGTCGCAATCGTCCGATTTATAGCGCACAAGGCAACTGCTTGAATGCGATTGGGGTGTCCTGACGAGCGAGCGAGTTTGCCAGTATCGATCTCCCAGATCTGGAGATCGGCTTGATAATTACCCACAATTAACTGCTGGCTATCGGGACTAAATACTAGCGCACAAGTCCCTTCCATCTCGGCATCATCAGCACCGCTTCGCTGAACGATCGTTTGAATGCAGGTCAGGTCTTGTAAATCCCAAATTCGGAGCGTACGATCGAGACTACTACTTGCCAAATATCGTCCATTGGGACTCACAGCCAGTGTCGGTACCGCAGCGAGATGTCCGGTTAAGGTGTGAAGGCACGTCAGACTCTGCCAATCCCACAGTCGAATCCCCCCATCGCGATGACAGCTTGCCAACCAGCCGCGCTGCGGTACGAACGCGATCGATTTAATCCAGTTACTATACCCACTAATAGTTTTGACACATTTACCCTGTTGCAGATCCCAAATCGAGATCGTCCGATCCTCGCTCCCGCTGACTAGATGCCGATCGTCAGCAGCTAGCGAAATCGACCAAATCCGGTCTTGATGCGCGCGAAACGCCATCCTACAAGAGCCTGCTGTCAAGTTCCACACCCGGATCGTCCGATCTTCACCAGCACTGATGAGGGTCTTGCCGTCAGTGCTAGTATCGATCGACCATACCCAGTCTGTATGTCCGTCGAGGGTTTGCAGCAGTTGCCCAGAAATTGTGTCCCAGATATAAATCGTCGCTGACATCCCGCTGACAATCAGTTGCCGACCGTCAGGACTATAGATCGTCCGAATTACCCAATGTTCGTGCTGCAAAATGTGTAAACATGCACCAGTTGCCAAATCCCAAATCCGCACGGTACCATCGGCACTCGCACTCGCCATCTGGCGCTCATCGGGACTGTAAGCGATCGAAAATACCCAATTAGTATGCCCCCTCAATACCTGGAGACAATAGCTATCTACCTGCGGAACAGATACGGCACAGAGTACTTTTACCAGATCGTAGATCCGAATCAAAGTATCGTCGCCACAGATGGCGACCCGGCGACCATCTTGGGTAAATTGCATCCCTCTTAACGTCTGAGTATGGGGGCCGATCAGCGCGATTTGGTTGCCAGTGGCAATGTCCCAAAATCTCACCGTCCCATCCTCGCTAGAACTAGCCAAAATCCGCCCGTCAGCACTAAAGGACAGCGCCCGCGTCCAGTTAGTATGTCCCTGATAGATGGCAACTCGTTGGCCGTCCCTACTGTGCCACAACGAGACATCACCATTGGCTTCGCCAGTGGCAATCAGATTGCCATCGGGATGATACACCGCAAAGACAATTCCGCCAAAGGCTTGTGTAAATACACAGCGATCGAAGATCGCGCCAGCAAAATTGACTCGTTCGAGGATCGCCCCCGCCAAATACGCCGAGCGGATCGGTAATGAAGAACAGTCTAAATCTTTCAGCGTGCGTGGCTCTAGTTCCAACAGTAAATTGAGGATATTTCCCGCTAGATAGCCAGTCGGGATCGGATCGAGGGTCTGCCACACGCCTAGAATCTGCCGGAGGTGCTGACTGAGCTGCTGGCGAGATCCCCACTGCTCGATCGATCGATCGAGAATGGGTCGCAAAATCGACTGGGTTTGGGTTTGTCGCAGATAATCTTTGGTCTGTGCCTGAATGATGGCGTAAGTGTTGAGGTGATAAAAACGCTCGATCGGATCTAGAGTTGGCTCAGCAGGGTTTGGCGGGGCGAGTTCGGCGACAAATCGCTCGATCGCTCTAGTGGTAACATAAGCGATCGTGACTGGCTGGAGCGACCAGTTCCGCTCCTGTGAGGTGATAATGCACCGCCGGGACAGCGACTGGAGCGCGTTCATCATCTCCCCGGACATCTGGCGATCCGCCAAATTCGACCGCAATTGGTTGCTACTAATCGGTTCGCGCTCCAGCGCCAGCCAGTAGACTAGTTGTTGTTCGATCGGCGATAACCGCTCGAATTGCCGTTGGAGGATATCATCGATATTCCGAAACTGGAGTTGACCCTTCTTCATGAGGGGGTAAAGCTCCAAGATTTTTTCGCCACCGCCAGTCATTTCGATGGCGGTAATGATGGCAATTTTCAGCGCGAGGGGATTGCCGCTATAGTGGGCGTGAACTTCCTGCCACATCTGCTCGGGTAGCTCTGGCGAGCCGTAAGACTGGATCAGTTGATGTCCGGCGACTGAGGTCATCCCATTAATAACCAGCGAGCGCACTAGCTGGGGGTTGACGATTTGCGATCGGGCGATGGTGTGGGGTTGTTCGCGCCCGGTAAAGATCGCACAACTTTGATGCGGTAGCTCGCCCAGCGCTCTAAACAACCGATCGTAACTTTCATATCCTGGTAGATATTGCCCCGATTGCACTTTGCCTTCGAGGATCGATTCGACATTATCCAAGACTAGCAGACAGCGATTGCGCCGCAGACCAGCAATTACTAACTCGATTTGCGCTTCTAGCGAACTTGGTAAATCTCCAGATTGCGAGTTCAAACAGTGCAGTAAATCGCTGCATAGTTCGGAAACTGGCGGTAGATTGAGTAACGATCTCCAGATGGTGCGATCGAAATAGCCTTCCAGTTGCCGTGCGATCTTTAGAGCTAGGGTCGTTTTACCCATCCCACCCATCCCGAGTAAGAAAATCATCCGACACTGCTCGTGCAGACACCAGTCGGTGAGCATTGCCAGTTCCTCAGTGCGTCCGTAAAACCGATCGGGTTCGGGATCGTGCGCTGGTGAGGATGCAGGAGCGCGATCTGCGAGCGCAACACCATCTGACACCGACTGGAGCCAATTATCGGGATTTTCGACGGGTTCAGATCCCAAATGGCGGGGTGACGCTGGCTGATATCCCGGCTGCTTGGTATGCCACAGTAATACTGCTGCCAAACTATTTTTGGTCACTTTTGGACCGAGGCGGGTACTTAATAACTGCCACAATTGTGCGCCCGTTTCCCGAATATACCCAATCTGATAGCCTCTAGGAGTTTCGGGGGTGGCAATGTCGGCAACTTCGGCTTCAGTCGTGCTGGCTTCTAAAAGTTGCTCGGACGGGACATCAGTTCTGGCGACGATCGCAATTTCTTGATAGCTGCGCCCTGCGATCGCACCGCGAATTACCTGCATCTGCACGGAATTCAGCAATTTGGGAGCCAAAATAGTTTCAATAATCGCGATCGCTCGATCGGCATCCATAGGTAAATAAGTTGGTATTTGGTACTTTGACTACATTCGAGGTCGGTTGGTTGACACCGATAAGAGCAAAAATTACTGCCCGTTGCCACTACCGATCGCAGATTGTCAAATCTGCAACACCATAAATCCGTCCGCCACCGATTCTTCTCACGGAGCGACCCAAATCACGCGGAGGTTCCCGACCCATGGCTTTGGGTCAGCGATTCGCGAGCGAGATTAATCTCGATTTTAAGTTACCCAGTTGTAGAGATCGTACCTTTGAACCTACTTTTTCCATACCTTTATATCTATTTACTAGCTCTTGCATGGGTTAAAGTATGGCTACAGAGTGTTTGTGTGTTCAACTTTTGATTTTTTTGGTTTGAATTCCTTCATTGGAGCTACCTCCCAAATCAATCAGCCTTGAGAATGATTAGTACCGATCCAATGGACTACATCTTCTCAAGGGTTTTTTTTGCCGACGAAAGTTAGGTATTAGGCTTTAGGCTTTAGGCTTTAGGCTTTAGGCTTTAGGTTTTCGGGGGGAAAGGGGAAAGGGTAAAGGGGAAAGGGTAAAGGGTAAAAGGTAATGGGTAAAAGGTAATGGGTAAAGGGTAAAGGGTAAAGGGTAATGAACAATTCTTTATCCCCCAGTCCCCCAGTCCCCCAGTCCCCCCGTCCCTCCAACTCCCAACTCCCAACTCCCAACTCCCAACTCCCAACTCTCCCACTCCCATCTCTATCCACTAATAATCCCTGCCGGGTTCGGGAAACCGCACACGGATCGATCGGCATCCGTTTAGCACTCCTCCTCATAG
>NZ_JANLWO010000639.1:0-6406 GCF_031364565.1 Chamaesiphon sp. OTE_20_metabat_361 | reverse complement strand
TCACAACCTACGCCACAGCAGATTTCGCCGTACTTGTGACTACCTCTTGGTCGAATGTGCCGGACTTAAAGAACCGATCCAGTGCAAGCTGTTGCGACAGATCGAAGCCGGATGTCGGCTCTCCACCAAACGGCGACATTAGCATGTAGTCATTCGAGTGTTGTATCAGTGCGAGGTATCGATCGATGTCACCGCGCATGAGTGCTGTGTTCGCTGCTGCTGTCTGCTGGGTCAGGTTGGCAATGTCTTCAGCAAGGGATTGGGGATTCATCGGGTTTTACAAGGGTTGTCGCTATCTAGAATTGTGGGTTTCATGATATTTTTTTAGGTGAAAAATAGTAATTGAATGTGATTAAAGCCACTGCATTAACTGAGATTGCTAACGCTAATTAATCGAACGGTGTCTACGATTTTGCAAGGCGAACGCTACGCGATCGAATCGAGGTTTTTAAAGTTGAAAATTGTCTATATTTCCTCGATCGAGTGAAGTTAAAGCCTAACCATCTGGCAATAGTTTTTAATCATTTGGTTGGGCGTACTTAATCTAATCTGTAAACCCGTACACTCTCTTGTTCGTTTTGGTCATTGCGCGAGACTAAGGCGATTGCCTCCTCGGTACTGCTCAAGTTGATAGGTTGATGCGGTACACCTTCAGGAATAAAGATAAAATCACCCTGTTGATTGATTACAGACTTAGATAAGTTTTCGCCATAAAGGGTTTTCACGTTGCCTTTCAATAGATAAATCGCTGTTTCAAATCCATGATGAAAATGAGGCTCGGCTTTTGCAGCAGGTGGGATAACCACAATATTCATCGAGATCCCGTTTGCACCAGCCGTTTTGCCAGAAATACCAACATAGTTCGGCAATTTTTGAATCGTGTCGATTGTTTCTGAAGGTCTGACAGTAATAATGTCTCGATCGAAGTTCATTGAGTCACCTCGTATATTAATAATTGGCAATGTCCTCAGCGAGGGATTGGGGATTCATCGGGTTCTCCAAAGGTTGTCGCTATTGGGCGGCAGCTAAGTTTTTCACAAGCGCACTCAAGCTATTGGGTTCCACTGTTGCAAGGTATTCCGGCATCAGATTTGGCGGCAACAACTCCAGCATCACCTGGTTTTCAACCCACAGTTCGATTAAATCGAACGCTCCGCCGCGTCTACACCGCACAGCTCGCCAACCTTCACGTTCGGCAATCTCCCAGACTTTTTGTTCGCTCACAGCCACTGAAATATTTGCATGAGTAGCCGTATAGCCCGTAGCTGGCTCAAAGTCAGTAAACCGCACGGCGGCTGTTTCTAACCCTGGCTGCAAAATCAGGCTTTTCGGCATCACCTCAATAGCTGTGCCATAAAGATCGAAACGAAGGGCAATATAGCTGCCCTCATGACCCGGAAAGGGCACAGCTCGTCCTTGCCATAACTCGGCAATTACATCAGCCACATGC
The DNA here is from genome assembly GCF_031364565.1 of Chamaesiphon sp. OTE_20_metabat_361. Taxonomy (NCBI): domain Bacteria; kingdom Bacillati; phylum Cyanobacteriota; class Cyanophyceae; order Gomontiellales; family Chamaesiphonaceae; genus Chamaesiphon; species Chamaesiphon sp. OTE_20_metabat_361. The sequence continues at coordinate 4,956 of NZ_JANLWO010000639.1, read as the reverse complement.
TGTGGATTGTTAACAGCAATCGAAATATGATGAATCATGTTAGTACCTGCTTGAGATTTTTTTCTTAATAAAAACTGACACAGTTGAGTGTGCTAAAGTCGCTCTTCAAACTCGGTTTTAAAACCAAATTCTGCATTTCAAATATCCTATGCAAGCTCGACTATCTCGTTGGCAAAGCCTCGACCGTGGAGAATTTTTCGGATATTTAGCAGCATAGCTCAATCCAAAAACCATCGGCATTGCAGCTTCCCATCGACCGACTGCCATTGCGCCAGCAAGCGAGAATTTTCGGGGTTTTCATCGATTCTCCACGGGAGCGGCTCGCTCCGGTCGGGTTTGTCTTGACGCACCTTCTCGGACGGGAAACCCGTCCGAAGTGCGTCGCTCCCGATCATGGAAGCGAGACAAGACAGGGGCTTTGCCAACGAACTAACAGAACTAGAGCGGACTTTTTTTGATTTTACAATTGTGAGTTTCATGGTATTTTTTAGGTGATAGATAGTGAATAACTGCGATTAATGCCACTGCATTAACTGAGATTGCCAACGCCAGTTAAGCGAATGGTGCCGACGAGCGAGTTGAGGTTTTTGCAGTTGGCGGTTGCCAGTATTTCCCCGATCGCGTAGCGTCCGCTTTGCCGAATCGCTAGGAGTTACAGTCGCATCATCTGGTTTTAGTTCGGCAACCACTCGCGGATGAGACGTGTGGATAAAGATGCTCCAATGAATACCGATCTTGGATAGATCGATTCTCCCAATGGAGAGGCTACGCGCCAACGAATCAAAATGAAATTGGATGCGATCGAGAATGTTAGTAGATTTGACGTGTGAATTAGCTTTCATGACTGAGATACCTCTCAAGTAAGTGATAAGTTAAAGTAGATTGAGTTGTTGATGTGGTGGTTGGGTTGATGTCGGTGTCAACTTGCTCCATGTCTCCAGAATATCTCCCCCTAGCTAGTTTGACAGCCAGAAAAGATCGGTAAAAGCCTGCTATTGAAGATCGGAAAAGATCGGAAAAGTCGATCGTAATTGTTAGATCGATCGACATGAATTTGGGTTGAGGATAGGCTCGGCTAACAATACAAAAATCCGCCTGCGCAGACTAAATTTTTAGTCTACACAGGCGGATTTTGCAATATGAGCCACCTTCACGGATCTTACTTACGTCCCATCTAGCCGCATCCGACGTAACAACGATCGCGCCAACGACTCCTCCCGTAACACGATATCCAACTGACCCTGCATCCCCACCCTTACGGGGCAGGATTTTGCCGCTTGTTTTAAGACTAAAGCTTGGGGTTGAATCGTCACTGCGTATAACGTCGGTTGGCTCAACTGTGTGACGTTCGCGTAGCGTCCGCCGTGCGGAATCGAATCAGTCACCATTACAGGTTGGGTGGCGATCGTTGTTACCCGCCCTTTTAATGTTCCAAACTCTCCATAAGGGCAAGCTGTCACGCGCATTTGAGCGATTTGATGGGTGGCAACTTGGTTAATCGATTCGGCGGGCACGAGGGCTTGAATGGTGCCATTGGGAGCGACGATCGCGATCGCCTGGGTGGTGCTGCGATGAGGGATTTTGGTCGTGAGGGCGATCGTGCCTCCGAGCAAAGCCACTACACCAAGGCTCCCAAACCGCGCCCACGGACTGAGCGGCGGCAGAAGATTGTTTAAATTGGGTAATGTATTGGATGTCATAAAATTAACCTCTAATAACGCAAGTTGCTAGTTATAACCTCAGCGGTTAGAAACCGCTGCTAATGGTGCAAAGTCCGCCTACGCGGACTGAAATCTTAGTCCGCGTAGGCGGACTGCGCTTCATGTGCGGCGACTTCAGTCGCTGGCTAACCGAACCATATTGGATCGCCTCTACGGCATCAATGCCAATTCTGGGGTCAAAAACGATCGATGTAATCCCTCACGCCGCCGCAATTCCGTTGGCGTACCTTGACTCACCACCTGCCCCTGCTCCAGCATCACCACCCAATCGCAAGCTCCAATTACCTGGGGTCTATGGCTAATTAACACTGTCGTCTGCCCCCGTCGATGCTGCTGCAATCGCTCCAATAACATCGCCTCACTCAATGGATCGATTGCCGATGTGGATTCATCTAAAATCAAAATCGCTGGATGTGCCAACAACGTCCACGCGATCGCTAATCGTTGCCGCTGCCCCCCAGATAGATTCGCTCCAAACTCACCCAACACTGTTTGATACTCATCTGGCAATTGGGCGATAAATTCATCTGCCCCGACAAGCTCACAAGCCTGCACGATCTGTTCGAGACTCGCATCAGGATAGCTAAAGCGGAAATTATCAACAATCGATCGACTCCAAAAATGTGCATCTTATGGCACCAACATTACCTGCTGTCGCAAACAATCCAACGCCAGATTGTCGCGATCGTCAATTCCATAGCGAATATGTCCCGACTGCGGTTGGTACAAGCCCGATAGCAATTTCGCTAACGTACTTTTGCCGCAACCCGATCGACCGATTAACGCCGTCATGCAACCGCCTGGGATGACCAGATCCAAATCCTCTAACAAATCCATTCGCCCCGAATGATGAAATCGCAATTTTTCACAGTAAATATCTGCCGCTGCTGACAGCTCCACCCAAAGCTTGTGGGCATCTTGCGCGTCTTCTGGAGTCGCATCCATCACCTCACCCAAGCGTTGCAAAATCACCTGAGCGCGAATGAATTCATCCACAATCCCGATCGCAGCTAATAAGAACCCAAAGAAATTCCCGCTCATGCCACTATAAGCCAACAATTGCCCCACACTCAACCGCTGATTAATCACTAAATAACTGCCCAACCACAACAACCCAACATTCACCAAACTCGATAAAATATCCGTCACTGTGCCGCTATAGAGTTCCAGCTTCATCGTCCCCCAGCCCAAATGCGCCAACCGACTGAAATTTGCTTGATATTCCTGCCAAGCCTGTGGAGTCGCTGGGGTGGTTTTGAGTACCTGCATCCCTTGGACAGTTTCGACGAGAAAGCCTTGATTCTCCGTGCCTTGAATGATTAAATTGCGAGTCTTCTGCCGAATCGCTGGTAAGAAGAGAAAATTAACTCCCACCAGCACGGCAAACATCGCTGTCGAGGCGATCGTTAATTCCCAACTATAAAGCAGCATCAACATTAACGAAACCACGGCAATAAAAAACTGACTCGGCAACCCCAACACCAACTGCGCCACCAATGAATGCACCGCCGATACATCCGCAATCCGGCTCACCACCTCACCACTGCGTCGCCCTTCAAAATAGGACAGTGGTAAATGCAACAGCTTTTGCCCATATTCCAGCACCAATCCCATCTGTAACCGTTGCCCAAAATAGCCAATTAACTGCGCCTGAATCAGATTAACCACACTCCGTATCAGCGTCATCGCCACCACACCTAAAGCCACGATCAGCAACAATTCCGTATCGCCCCGCACCAATACATCATCCGTCAATAACTGCATCATCAACGGCGAAGCCAATGCTAGTAAACCAATGACGATGTTTAAACCGATCGCTTGTACCAACAAACCTCGATCGGGCCACACCCGCTTGACAAACTGCCCAAACCCCGTCAGCTTGTCCTCAGTCAGTTGGTAAAATGCCTCTGTTGGCGAGAGCAATAGCATCACCCCATTCGTCCAACCCGACATCAATTCCACTTCGCTGAGATAGCGTAATCCAATGCTAGGATCGGCGACAATATATCGACCGCGACGATTTTTGCCATAGAGAATGACCCAGTGATAGCCTTTCCAATGGACGATCGCGGGCAATGGTGCTTGCGCCAGATTAGCTAAAAGTTGGGGCGAGGCTTTGACTTGGCGCACTTGAAAGCCGAGAGATTCCGCACCTCGGCTGAGTCCGAGGAGAGTAGTACCGCGAGATCGAGTGCCTGCTAGTTCGCGGATGCGACCGATGCTGAAGTTGCGACCATAGAATTTAGCAATGGTGGCGAGGCAGGCGGCACCGCAGTCTTCTTCGGACTGTTGGAGAATGAGGGGATAGCGCATGGGAGTGGGGGAGAGATGAAGGGACTAATGACAAAGTTGCGATCTTCATAAATCCCACTTTGTAAGGCTACGGTGTCTACACAAGTCGGTTAGACTTCGTTTCGAGATCTCAATCCCCCAACCCCCTTGGAAAGGGGGCTTTTAAAGTCCCCCTTTTTAAGGGGGATTTAGCGGTGCGCTATGGGCTGGGTTCCCCCGCACATAAAAGCGCAACAAGACAGGGGGATTTCTACCAATTGCGTTTCTAACTACAGATGTGTATACACGGTAGCTTTTTAAGGGGGGCTAGGGGAGGATCGCAAGCGTGGCGATCGCACGTTAATTACCAACTCGGTACGTCACTTCGTAGGTAGAGCCGCCACCACTAACACGCCGAGTTTGTTGACCATTGCTAGAGGTACTAAAACCGCCCAGAGAGCTACCCGCATCGAACAATTGGACGCTTGCTGTACTATTGAAGTTTGCACTCGCACCAACATTGGCAACACCGCCAGTCTGGATACCGATCGGATTACCAACATTGTTGCCATTAACGGTGAAAGACAGTCGATCGGAACCACCGCCAGCCTGAATACAGCGAACGAGCAGAATATCAATCCGCTTGCCGCCTTCGAGCATTTGAGCTTGGTCTGCGGTTAATTCTGTAAACAGAGATTCTGAGAGAACGTTGAGGTTAGATTTAGAGAAAGTCATGATGTTTTTTTCTGATAGATGATGAGTTGATTTGTGGAGAGCGGACAAAATTACCGAGCTACTAACTCATAAACTTGTCATTACTCCGTTCGCGTTGGCGATAGCCTGCCGTTAGGCACAGCGTCGGCTGTGCCGAATCGGGCTAAAGATTACTACCTCCGTCCGCTCTGATGCAGGGTTTAGCCTGCCTTTGGTAGCAATAAAGTGGAGGAAGCGATAGAAACTCCAC
>NZ_JANLWO010000623.1:0-10718 GCF_031364565.1 Chamaesiphon sp. OTE_20_metabat_361 | reverse complement strand
CCCATAGAAGCTGGCGAAAGCTTCGAGTCGATCGAGGGCATCAACGCTCTCAAACGCTTCTGCGTATAACTCCATCGCGTGCAGAGCCGAATAGCAACCAGCGCAGCCACAGGAACTTTCTTTGCTGTCGCGAGTATGAGGGGCACTATCGGTACCCAGAAAAAACTTGGGGCTGCCCGATGTGGCTGCTGCCAAAAGTGCCAAGCGATGCTGCTCGCGTTTCAAAATGGGCAGACAATAAAAATGGGGACGAATGCCGCCTGTGAATAGGTTATTGCGGTTAAACAATAGATGTTGGGGTGTAATCGTGGCCGCGACGTTGTGGGCAGATTGGACAAACTGCACCGCATCTGAGGTGGTGATATGTTCGAGTACGACGCGCAGTTTGGGAAATCGCGATCTGAGTGGGATCAGGTGTTTCTCGATGAACACTTGCTCTCGATCGAACACATCAATATCGCCATCGGTCACTTCTCCATGTAGTAACAGCGGCATGTCCACCTGCTGCATCGCTTCAAAGACGCGATCGCACTTCCGAATGTCCGTTACCCCGAAGTCTGAGTTGGTTGTGGCACCTGCTGGATAGTACTTCACTGCTTTGATAAATGGGGCTTCTTTGGCGGCGACGATCTCTGCGGGGCTAGTGTTATCCGTGAGGTAGAGTGTCATCAGTGGCTCGAACTGCTGGCCAGACGGAATCACCGCGACGATCCGATCGCGGTAAGCCGCAGCATCGGCTACCGAGCGCACTGGGGGCTTCAAATTCGGCATGACGATCGCCCTGGCAAACTGACGCACCGTGTGCGGCAGAACCGCTTTAAGCGCATCCCCATCGCGTACATGCAGATGCCAGTCATCGGGTCGGGTAATTGTGAGTTTTTGCATCTTTCAATCATAAAACAGTTGGCGATGCCTTACATTATTCGGAAAGCAAATGAGAAAACTGTGACTGAGATCCATTCAGAAATTCGCTCCTCACATATTCTTCATGTTTAAATCTTACCATTGGGAGATCGAGACTCTTTTACAGCAAAAAGGCTATCTCTGATTTCTCGGCTTTTTGAGTTTCCTCAGTTTTTTGGGGAGTGCCAATCCAGAACGGGCAGGACTGGCGGCAATGGCGATTTTTTCTGGTCTGGCGATCGAGGGCAAAAGAAGATGATTACTTCGCTAATTGTGGCTCAGATTATTTTACCGCTGGCCCTAATAGCATGGTTAGCGATCGCCCCACCGCATAATTTGTTGGGTATCACGATCCAAGCCTTCGTTACGGCAATCGCATTATTCGCGATCGCCCGCATCGGCCTCTGGATTTTTCCACCTTGGTGGACACCTTATGTGTATGGGCTACTGTTGGCGATCGCTGTAGCGATCGGGCGGCGGCGACCCAAACCGATACCAAGAATGCCGTCTAGTTGGCTCGGTTGGATTGCGATCGTTGGTTTCGTTGCTTTTGGTGTTTTTGCTAGAAACGAAGCAGTGCGGAGTTGGGCTGGTCAGTTTCCACCCCCTATTCCCGCCTTCGATCTCGCCTTTCCGCTGCGGGATGGTGAGTATCTAATTCTCAATGGTGGTAGCGATCTTCGGATTAATGCACATCTAAAAACGCTGGACGAGTCAGTGCCGCGTTTTCGTGCCTACCGAGGACAGAGCTACGGAGCCGATATTGTCAAGATCGATCGGTTTGGCTGGCGGGCAAAAGGGATCGTTCCTAGCGATCTGGCTGCTTATCAGATTTATGGTGAGCCTGTGTTCGCTCCCTGTACGGGGAAAATTCTTCAGGCGATCGATGGTTTGCCAGATATGCAGATTCCGCAGATCGATGCAGTAAATCGATCGGGTAATCATGTCATTCTGCTCTGTGGCAATGCTGATGTCTTACTCGCCCATTTTCGATCTCAAAGTCTCTCGGTGCAATCAGGAATCGACGTTCGGGTTGGCGAGCGTCTGGCCGAGGTCGGAAACTCTGGTGCCAGCGACGAACCCCACTTACACATTCATGCCCAACGTCCCGGATCGTCTACGACACCATTTTCCGGCGATCCTTTGCTGATGCGCTTTGATGGACGCTTTCTGATTCGTAGCGATCGTGTGACTATGCCCTAGCCAAAGCACAGGCTCTATCGGGGCAAGTGACATTTGATGACTCCGGTGATGGAGCCGTAAAAATTGCGCTCGAACCCTCACCCTCAACTGTGACTCCACTATTCGAGGCCATCCCGCACCGACAATGCACCCGCGCCGAGTATGACGGCAAGCCATTGAGTACTGAAGAAATTCGGCTCCTAGAAGCAGTAGGTCAAGGAGATGACGTGCGGGTGCTGATGCTGACGAAAAGATCTGAAATTGAAACAGTGCTGGACTATGTGGTGCAGAGCAGTGGGTCGCTACAATGGGCTTCATTAAATATCGAACAACTGGGCTTATAACGCTGGTGCTGTTGGGTTTTGTGCTCAACCTAGCCTACAGACTAAAACAGGCATTGACAGCTATTTTTAAATCAGATCCAACCCCTGCACCAACGATCGTCCGTCCAGTCATAGAGCCACTTCAGACGCAGTAAGTTGACTATCTTCAGCGATCCGATCGATCGAGTTAGGATTTGATTCGACTTTCGATCGTTGACTTTTGACGCGCAGTTGGATCGAGCGTTCTGGTGCTGTTACCAAACCTCGGCGTTTTGCGTGGACATCCCGCTGGTCTACCAATTCTAGTTCCCACTGTGAGAGGATCTGGGCGAGGGCGAGTTTCATTTCCAGCAGCGCAAAAGCACTACCGATGCAACGTCTAGCACCACCACCAAAGGGGAAAAACTCAAACGGCGAAAAGTGTCGATCCAAGAAACGTTCTGGTCGAAATTGATTGGGCTGGGGATATAAATCTTCCCGATGGTGAGTCAAATAAATCGACCCTAGCACGATTGTATTTGGTGGTAATTCTCGTCCAGCGAGATTGACAGCTTTGGTAGTAACTCGGGGGAAAGTTAGCATTCCAACTGGATAAATCCGCAGGGTTTCATTACAAACGGCATCGAGATAGGGAGATTTCATCACGGCGGTGACATCTGGATCTGGGCCTAATCGATCGAGTTCGGCGACTAATTTAGCTCTAACTGCTGGCAACTTATGCAGCCAATATAATGCCCAAGCTAAAGCTGTCGCTGTCGTTTCATGTCCCGCTACCAGCATCGTCATCAATTCATCTCGCAATTCAACATCAGTCATCGACTCACCCACTTCATCTTGAGCCGCCATCAAGAGGCTGAGGATATCGGTACGGGTAAAATCGGGTTGACTCCGGCGTTCCTGAATTTCGGCGTAGATGAGAGCATCTACCGCCTGCTGACAGCGCATTTGGATTGCCCAAGGACCAATTCCACCAAATTCTTGTTGGAGGATGGGCAAGTATAACATCGCGACACTTAGGGGAGAACTGCCAAGTTCAAGCAGTTCGCTCAGGAGACGGGCGAGTTGTTCGGCACGCTCGCCCCGATTTAGTCCAAATACTGCTTGCATAATCACCCGCAGGGTAATTGTTTGGGTGGTCGTCCGCACGTCGAAAGTTTGACCGATCTGGACTTCTGCTAAGGTTTCAGCCGTAATTTGGGTGATGACATGACTATATGTTCGCATCCGATCGCCATGAAATGGTGGCATCATCAACTGTCGTTGGCGTTGATGCTGTGCCCCACTCAGGCAAATTACGGAGTTGTCGCCGAGCAAAGACTTAAATAAAACGTTTAGCTCACCTGGAGCATGAAAATCTGCTCTGGTATCTTGAGTTAAAATTTGCTGCAAGGCTTGGGGATTACTGACAAAGACTAGATTTTGATTATTTTTACCCAAATTGAGAGTGAATATATCGCCATAACGGCGAACGCACTCATCCATAAAGGACATGGGGCTGAAAATCCAGCGGATAAGTTGGATCGCAGCGGGCGTTTGGGGACCTAGAGGTAATTGCATAGTCGATCTTTCCCAATACATCTATCAATATTATAGCCTGCTCTCAATCCTGACCTTGCAGCCAATGTTATTCGATCGTAACTACTCAGGCTTAAAAAATTAGGAAGATTTTGAATAAGCGGTAGTTATGCTTGTAAAGTTTGACAGAGATATCGAACGGACGTGTACTTAATGAAGAGACAATTACTACTCTCAGAACGTGCTAGAGAAGTATTGCAGGAAGTAGTTGGTTGCGAGATTTGGGAAGCAATACTGTACAATATCAGACTGCGGTGCAATCACAGGCGGAGCGGGATCTACAAATGATGAAATTAAAAGAGTGGCGGGTGAGCCGCCCAATACAGAATATTTCTGGTACATCCCAATCTTTGAAAAAACAAATTATGAGAAACTTAATACTTTTCGCCGTTATCGTCTTAACAATTAATTTGTCCGCTCAAGCGCAAGAGCGTAAAACCGTTTCAGAACCGCAGTATATTGTCGTTGATAGTAAAGACAATATTTTTGTGACGCGCAAATACGGGATGCTGAAAATCGCGCCGGACAGAACTGTGACCGACCTTTCAAAACAAGGTCCGGCTATCGGCGGGATGGACAGAACTTGGACTAACCTCATCATTGATTCCAAAGACAATCTTTACGCGACCGAAAACGGCGGAACCGCCATCTACAAAATAACGGTTTCCGCCGATAACAAAGCTGAAATAAAACTATTCGCCGGACAACAATACGGTTACAAGCTGGAAGACGGACCGCTTGCCGCCGCCGGACTTAATCTGATTGATTTAATGACGATTGACGGTAAAGACAATATTTATATCACCAGTAGCTACGATAAGATAAAAGACGCTATCGGAGGTAATTACCTAACCGACAGGTATTTTTTAAAAGACCTAAACGGCTCTGCTCCAAAATATAGCCAAACCTCCGCCCGACGGTTTAGTGTCATCAGGAAGATTGCGGGCGGCGTGGTTTCAACACTAAAAACTCCCGACGGAAAGTTTATTCTGCCGCACGATATTTCAGCCATCACTACCGACAGTCAGGGAAATATCATTTATGCCGCTGCCGGATTTGCCCGTTTTATCGGAAAAATAGACCTTACCGCCGGGACAATCACGAGCATCGCCGGGCAGCCTTATAAAAGAAAATGGTGTCCGGTTTACACGCCAGGCGATGCAGCTAAAGCTGAATTCGTCGATCCGGCATCGGCGATTATCACCAATCAAAAGGGCGAGATACTATTTACGGACAAACGGTTGCACCGGATTATCAAAATATCGGGCAGCAAAGTATCAACGCTGGCGGGAAATAATATCATTGACCCCTGTGCGCAAAACATCGCCGGCAGAGCGCAGGAAGGCAATAAAGACGGCAAGGTTTTAACGGCTCTGTTCAATTTTCCAAAAGGCATCGCCTTTGACAGCAAGGGAAATTTATTTATCGCGGATATGAATAACCATTCCATCCGCAAACTGTCGCCCGACGGAATGGTGACTACATTTGCGAAATAATGGATTGGTTCTCATCCTATACTTCCTGAGACACATCCCTATCATGTCTCTTTTTATGTCTCAAAATACCTTTCTCTTAAAGTCTAAAGAATAATGAGATATATGAGTACAACTTGGAGTTTTAAGTATGGCTCTAGTTGGATATGCACGAGTTAGTTCGGTGGGGCAAAGTCTTAATGTCCAATTAGACAAGCTCCAACATTGCGATAAGGTTTATCAAGAGAAAAAAAGCGGTACAAGTTTGGAGGGTTTATGCAAAAAACCCCAATTTGATGTTGCCAGTTGTCACTAAAGTCATATTGGTACACAAAGCGTTCTTTCACTCGCCATCCCAAATCTGCTAGTTTGACTTTGTTTGGGTCGTCAGTAAACCAAATTCCCCCGCTCTGAGCGATCCCGTAATCTTTCCCGTGGATGACGAAGCGATGTAGATGCGCGACGTTTGCGGGGGAAGCTTCCCCCGCAAAGCTCGCTTGGGAATCTGTCCACCCCATTACGATCTGGACGATGTAGTGTAAATCGGCGATCGTGGTGTCGCTGTGAACTTTAATGCGTCGCCAAATCATGGGACTGATGCCCAGGATGAAGATTTTGAGTTGGTAGACGGTTATTTGCTCAGATTCAGACATAGAGCCATTTTACCGCATTTCGGATATTTCATCTCCCCGAAAATAATTGCTCGCCAAATTAGTGTCGTCAAGCAAACGGACGCTGTCTTGTCTTGTCTCGCAGCCGGGAGGAAACCTCCCGGCATATAGCCGCTGACGCACACAACTTGGAAGGATATACCTCCTAGCCTTTGTCGATCGACCCGACCGTCGATGCGCCGCTGATATAGGGGCTGGAAACTTTTGCGATTCGATTCATCTTCATGTCGTCAAATCATCAAGCTGTCATTGGATGGAAAAGCGGCTAAGTCTAGCTTTGTCGCTTCAACGACATTAATGTGTCTTCACGACAAATAAAAAGTCACTGTACAAAAGAATTGCCCAAAAAAGCTGAGCTTGAGATTGGCAATTACGTCAAGTTACTTACAGGCAATGAGAATTGCATAACAAACATTTATCGGTCGAGAGGCTATTATCCTAACGGGATTCTCACTCGTAACTCATCTTGTAAAGTAAGCAAAAATGGCAGCAATTAGTTTAACCGGATCGACCTACACCGAAAACTTTGACACATTGGCAAGTTCCGCTAGCAGCTCTACTTTGCCCAATGGTTGGGTATTTACTGAGGCTGGAGCGAACGCGAATACAATCTATACAGCCGGAACAGGCAGTTCAAACGCAGGTGACACTTACAGCTTTGGAGCCACCAGTAGTACAGAACGAGCACTAGGCGGATTGCAGTCTGGCAGTTTATTGCCGACAGTGGGGGCAAGTTTTGCTAATGACACCGGAGCGACGATTACCGCACTCAACGTGGCTTATACGGGCGAACAGTGGCGGTTAGGGACTTTGAACAGAGCAGATCTCATCGATTTTCAGTACAGTTTAGATGCGACTTCTTTAATAACGGGAACTTGGACTGATGTGAATGCCCTGGACTTTACAGCCCCAATCACAGTGGGCACTGTCGGCTTACTCGATGGTAACGCCGCAGCTAACCGCACGACGATCGGCAATTCGATCGCGGGCTTGTCGATTGCCCCAGGCGCGATAGTGTGGATTCGCTGGAATAGCTTTGATGCTTCTGGCGCTGACGATGGTTTAGCGATCGATAATTTCTCACTCACCCCGACAGTAAGTGCAGTGTCAACAACCTCAGTGGTGACGATCGCGGCTCAAGACGCAACTGCCGCCGAAGCAGCACAAGACCCTGGTACCTTCCGCATTAGTCGATCGGGCGATACCACCACCGCTCTAGCAGTCTCTTACACTCTCAGCGGTACGGCAACCAGTGGCGACTATACTCCAAGCCTCGCAGGTACTGCTAACATTGCTGCCGGACAATCTTTTGTGGATGTCACCATTACACCTGTAGATGACTTGTCCCCAGAAACTACCGAAACTCTTACGCTGACATTGGTTGATACTGATGCCTACAATCTAGGTGCGACTAATACGGCAACCGTGACGATCGCCGACAACGATGTTGCGGCTGGTGGGACGCGGATTAATGACATTCAAGGTACCGCCCACCTGTCAACCTTCAATGGTCAGGGTGTAGTGAATGTGCCGGGAATTGTAACCGCGATCGCCTCGAACGGATTCTACCTCCAAGATCCCACGCCCGATGCCAATGAGGCTACTTCTGAAGGGATTTTCGTCTTTACGAACAACGCTACTAGCATTTTGGGTGCGCGCACGGTCGGCGAAGCCATATTGGTGAGCGGGACAGTTACCGAATTTCGTGCTGGTGGTGCCAACAACCTGACTATCACCCAAATTACCAATAACAGTAGTGTCCAGCCCCTGAGTGTCACAGCATGGACAAACGCTCCGACAACAACAATCGCGCCGACGGTGCTAGGTAATGGCGGTCGAACTATTCCTACATCCGTAATTGAAAACGATGCCAGCAATTTAGAAACCAATGGCATCTTCGATCCGGCTCAAGATGGCATTGACTTTTACGAAAGCTTGGAAGGGATGCTAGTTCAGGTCAACAGTCCAGTCACCACCTCACCTACCGCCAACTTTGGGACATCTGAAGAAATCTGGGTGCTAGCAGACAATGGTGCTAATGCGACTAGCCGTACTGCTCGTGGTGGTAGCCTGATTACGTCCAGCGACTTCAACCCAGAGCGGATTCAGATCGACGATCTGAACAATTCCCTGACGTTACCTAATGTAAATGTCGGTGCCCAACTCAGTACGATTACTGGGGTCGTCAACTACAGTTTTAGTAATTACGAAGTACTAGTTACGAACGCTCCGACCGTAGTACAGGCTTCAACCTTAGAAAAAGAAATCACGAACCTGACTAACAGTGCCACCCAGTTGACCGCTGCGACCTTCAACGTCGAAAATCTCGATCCTGGCGATGGTGCAGTCAAGTTCAATGCCTTGGCAAATGCGATCGTCACTAATCTCAAGTCACCAGACATTATTAACCTGGAAGAAATTCAGGACAACAACGGTGCGACCAACAATGGCACAGTCAATGCCGACGTGACACTGCAAACGCTGATTAATGCGATCGCGGCTGCGGGTGGTCCCACCTATGAATATCGCCAGATCGATCCCGTTAACAATCAAGATGGCGGCGAACCTGGTGGCAACATTCGCGTGAGTTTCCTGTTTAATCCCAACCGCGTGAGCTTTGTCGAAGGATCGCTGCAACGCTTGACCGATCCTAACTTAGCCGATGGCGATGCCTTCGCTAGCAGCCGCAAACCTTTGGTTGGTAAGTTTGTCTTCAATGAACAAGAAATCACCGTCGTCGGCAATCACTTCAACTCCAAAGGTGGCGACCAGCCGCTGTTTGGTGTCAACCAACCACCGACGCTGACGAGTGAAGTGCAACGCAATCAGCAAGCCACGATCGTCAAAGATTTCGTGCAGGGTCTGCTCGCGACCAACCCCAACGCTAATATAATTGTGGCAGGCGATCTGAACGACTTTGAGTTTTCCAATCCCCTGACCATTTTGGAAAGTGGGGGCTTAAATACTTTGGTCGAAACCCTGCCAGCCAATGAACGCTATACCTACAACTTTGAGGGCAATGCTCAGGTACTGGATCAAATCCTGGTCAGCAACAATCTATCGAGCAAACTCGATGGCTTTGATGTCGTTCACATCAACTCTGAGTTTGCGGATCAGGTCAGCGATCACGATCCTGTAGTTGCCCGCTTCAATCTAGCCGTACCAAACAAAGCACCGACGGCAGTTAACCTCGCCAATCCCGTCACGACACTAGCCGAAAACACTAGCACCGCGACTCGGCTCAAGGTTGCCGATCTCTCAGTAACCGATGATGCTCTAGGCACCAACGTTCTGAGCCTCAGCGGAACTGATGCTAGCACCTTTGAAATCGATGGCAACGTGCTGTACGTCAAGGCAAATACCAGCCTCAACTTTGAAGGGAAATCCAGCTATGCGATTAGTGTTGCTGTGGATGATGCCACAGTTGGCAATATGCCTGATGCTACTACCAACTTCACGTTAGCACTCACGAATGTCAATGAAGCTCCAACTGCTATAGATGACAACGGCTTCACAGCTAACCAGAGTGTCGCCAAATTGATTCCGGTTGCAACTCTGCTCTCGAACGACACTGACCCCGATGCCAATACTACTTTATCGATTCTGTCCGACGGATTTAGCGATGCCATTGGTGGCAGCGTTGCCCTCAACGGGAGTAATGTTGTCTTCACTCCCATCTCTAGCTTTAGTGGTACTGCCAGCTTCAAATACACTCTCAGTGATGGTATTCTCACCAGTCAAGCACTTGTGACATTAGCAGTGGGCAAAACATTAAACGGTGGTAATGGCAAAGACACCCTCACTGGCAACGATGGCGATGATAACTTAGATGGCGGTAATGGCAAAGACACGCTGTTTGGCAATGGTGGTAACGATACTTTGTTCGGCGGCAATGGGGAAGATCTTCTCTGGGGTGGTGATGGCAATGACCTGCTCAATGGTGGCAATGTCGACGATCTGCTCAATGGTGGTGCAGGTCGCGATACTTTTGTTCTTACCCGCAATGGTAACGGCACCGACACGCTTCAAGACTTTACGGTTGGACAAGATACGCTAGGCTTAGCGGGAGGGCTGAGTTTTGGTCAATTGAGTTTTACTAATGTCAGTGGCAGTGCGGCAATTCGCTTTGGCACTGAGACGTTAGGGCTGTTAACTGGAGTGAGTGCCAATCGATTGGTACAGTCTAGTTTCATCACGGTTTAACGATTATTGCAATCTACTTGCATCGTTAAATAGTGGTTCAACCCCCCCATCAGTCACTACACTGATGGGTTTTTTGTATCAAGTTTTAATTACAGAATATATATATATAGAGTAGTTCTGGGCTGATCCTGTAGCTGTTCTTTATCCTACTCACCTAATTACTATTAACTGCCCCAGCAACCGCTAAATATTGGCAAATAACCGCAGCCTGTTACCAGTCTTCAATCAGATCGAGTATCATCTGATAGTCTTTAGTATTATCTTGCTGTTGATACAATCTGGCTGCTTGTTGCATGTCGGCAATTCCACCAGCGAGATCGCCCAAAAGTTCGTTCCTCAGTAAACCGCGATTGACGTAGGCATCAGCATTTTGGGGGTCGAGTTGAATA
>NZ_JANLWO010000610.1:0-11339 GCF_031364565.1 Chamaesiphon sp. OTE_20_metabat_361 | reverse complement strand
CGGTCGTCAATGTGCAGAACCCTATCAAGATTTGGAACAGATTGGTTACTTAGGCTTGATTCGCGCCATCGAACGCTTCAATCCCCATCAAGGCTGTGCTTTTAGCTCTTTCGCCGTTCCCTACATTAGAGGTGAAGTCCTTCACTTCCTCCGCGATAAGAGCAGCGTCCTCAAGATTCCGCGTCGTTGGCAGGAACTCCAAAAAGAAGGTGAAAAAGTTCGTCAACAGTTAACGGCTAAATTAGGTAGAAAAGTTCGGGATGAAGAAATCGCCGCAGTGTTGAATGTCTCAGTAAACGAATGGAGAGAGACTCAAGCCGCAGAACACAATCGTCAAGCACTAAGTTTGGATGCAACTGTGGGACAAATGCTCGATTGCCCAGTGACTTTGGGCGACAGCTTACCAGATACTCGCGAACAGCAGCGTCAATACCTCGAAGAAGAACGTCAGCAATTAGAAGGGGCGATTGGCGAACTCGAATCCAAGACGAAGCAAGCGATCGAATTTGTCTATATCAAGGGATTACCTCGCAAAGAAGCTGCCAAAAGAATTGGCGTTAGTCCCATGACTGTCACTCGTCACCTCCAACGCGGCGTTAAGCAATTGTCTACGCTACTGCAACCAGAAGAGGCTGTAATGAGCTAATTACTCGCCGCATGAGGTAATTGACCCAACTCTAGGTTAATGCCTTCTGCGGAAGTTAGGCTTTAGACTTTGGGCTTTAGGAGAAACTACAGCGAAGTTGGGGAGGGAACAGGGTTTCCCTCCAAGCACCGTCCACGATCTTTGGCAGGAAGTCTATTTAATTCAGGAACCAAAATTTTAGAGTGAGGAGCAATCCTCACTTTTTTTTGCTCGTCTCGGATCGAAAATCGGCTTAGCGAACTGGGATGGAGTTATTCTGTCAACCTAGGCTGCTAGAGATCGCTACCCTTGGGTAAAATCAAAAAACGGTAAACCAAGTATAAAATAATGCCAAATACAGACAGCGTTATTAGCGACGTGATGAGTTGGAAAACGGTTTTAATCAGCGTCAAGCTCAATAATCCACCACCTGCGATCGCCAGTAGCTTACCACTAGAAGGAATCCCATTAAACCAGTTCAGAAATTGTCGATAGCTGCCCTGAAGTGTATCGAAACCGAAGCTAGAAGCATCAACGTCAATTTGGTTGAGATGTTCGGATTCCGATCCTGTAGCGCGATCGAAATTGCTCTTGAGATTGCGGATGCGGGTTTGCCAATCTTGGGATTCTGGGGTAGTCATGCGCTGAAAATTGAGGTTGAGGGGATAGACGGGCAGAGTTGTTGTCTTTACCCTATGCTAATAAATTCTAGAGTTAGATTATCGGTGACGGTCGCTCGCTATTTCCGATACCGACGCTACGAAAATGAGCTGAAGATCGCGATCGATGTACCGAGACTGGTTGACAATTCGCTCGCCACTGCCTATTCGGAGATGACTTCGACAGCAACAACGTCGATCGTGTCTGGTGGGGTATCTCTGAGCAATTGCCCCCGCTCTACTTTGAGTACTTCACCGCAGTTGCTGCACTGAATCTCATTGCCATCGATGCCTTGCAGTTGATAACTACATACCGGGCATTGAGCTTGAACGATACTGCGGCGCAACCACCAGAAAAAGCCTAGAAAGCCGATAACGGGAGTGGCAATCGCCAATCCCACCACAATCAGTGCTGATTTTACCACCCATCCCAATCCAACACTGCCCAACAGTAAGCAGACTGCGACAATTGCCAGCCAGGATTGAAATCGCGGTAGATTGAATTGAAATACATTAGTACTATTATTATTCACTCAAGGTAGCTCCGTTGCGGTTGAAGCCGATCTGTTGCTTTCTAGCGATCGCTGACTTTCGCGGCCAGCAGTTGCCTGAGTCGATCGCACCTGCGGTTGAGAAAAATGTTTCATATCCATATAGTTTATCAGGAATATTTAGTTACTGTGTACGCTGACCCGAACAGTAAAAAAATCCCCGCGCTCAAAATTTCAAGCACAGAGCGCGATCGACCGCATGCCAAGTCAACGGGATTGTGGCTGAGCTTACCCGATCGAGCGGGTGAGTTTAACGATCGTACTCGCAACTGCCACTTGACGCTAAATCTAGATATCTCCACCGACTCAGTAAATTTTACAAGTCATCAGACGAAAACCTAACTGTAATTGCCACAAGCGATCGGCTCTAGTAGGTGAATTTTGACGAGCCGATTGTTGTGGCGGGGAACGAGCGGAAGATTATAGGCAAATGGTACTATTTACTAAGCATTTCTAGTGACCAATCCCCATAAAAAGATCACGACAAGCGAGCCTAATACGGCAAAAATAACTGAATAAAGTGAGAAGCCACCAGTTGCCGCCAAAGCCAATCTGCCAGTCGTTATAAAGGTATGCAGAAACCCCCCAACAAATGCACCAGTAATCCCAAGGGCGATCGTCGCAAGTATGCCGCCACCTTGAGTTCCCGGATAAATCATCTTAGCGATCGCCCCAGCAACTAGACCGAGTACTGCCCAAATTAGAACATTTAACATAAATTCAACTCTCCATCGCTAATGTTTAGGTAGATGCTTTAATTTTACCGATTTAATTTACAGCTTGAACCTACTTTGAAGTTCGGATTCCCCTAGTTTAGCCGATCGCTTAGTTAGACTCTGAGTGGTCGATCGATTCTTAACTTTTTGCGCCAAATCCGCCCTTTTTAGGTTGCGACTTAGATTTAACTTTATCTTTGCTGACTTCGCGAACTGCGGCTTGAAACAGTTCGTGCAAATGGATGGGAACGCTGGCGAGATCGGGGAGATCTGGCTCTAGCGGTTTGTTGTATTTAGTTAGTACCGAGTCGAGTGTGGATAGGTGGAAATCTGGTCGATCGAGCGTTTGGGCGATCGCTATTTGGAGCTGGTGCGGAAATTCTGATGCCAGCCGCCGCCACACTGCGGCGTTCAGTAGCGGCTCGGCTAGGCATTTGCGAAAGAAGTTGAGATCGGCAGGTAGGTATTGGGAACGATCTAGTTCTAGCAGCGTTTTTAGTCGGGGGTAATCCACTAAAAACATTTGTCCCCAGTAATGATGGCTGAGCGCGGTCACAGCAGCAGCCGAGCGTAACTGCGGTGGCAGTTCGACTTTGGGTGCTACCATTTTGTTAGGCTTGGCAGTTGGCGCTGGTGCAGCACTGGGTTCGGGGATGGGTTCGGGGATGCCGAGAGTGCTGGTGAGAGCTTGGACATCTTCGGCATCAACGCCAGCCTCTAGAGCTAGCTCGGAGAGCGATTTAGACTTATCGATCCCGGCGGCATCTAATTGTTTCTCCAGCAGCCAATCTTGGAATTCACCGATCCGTTTTTGCAATTGTGCGCCGGGGAGGGTAACTTCATCAGCACCAAAAAATTCGACAAAGCGATCGTGATAAACTGCTACAGATTCCCAAGCAGCAGCTAATTCTGCTGGTGCATCGCTGTAGAGATAGTGAGGATAATTTTGCCGAAAAGCTCCGACAGCTACTGCCAGTTTCGGTCGTCCCAATCTGCCCAAAGTCACCCAGGGAGCTAAAATTGCCCAGTCAATACCGACGATCTGCGCGATCTGTGCGACAATCACTTCGCCCTCTTTAAGTCGGCTCATCGCCGCTTGAGACTCCAGATCTGTAAATTGAATCCGGTAATGCCGCGCCGTCACCCAATTCATCACTTCCAAACCATTAGGGAAGATTTGGACGATCGATAATAACCCAACGAAGCTCCGCCGCCAACTGCCGATGAGCTGCCGATCTGCAAGGCTTAAGTCCGTCCGACTGGCAAGAAATAATTCTAGTGGTGTTTTGCCATCTACTTCACCCTCGATCGCAAAGCGATGCAGGAGGAGTTTTTGTTGTCCTGAATCTAACTGTGGATGGCGGCGCAATTTTCTGTCAGTATAGCTTTCTAAGGCACTAGCGATACTACCGCGATCTGTCTGAATAAACTCAATAATTAACGCCCAGAGGACACCAGCGCGCGCAAATAAAGGGTCGAACATAGGATTTTTATTATAAAAGATGGGGACAATTCTCTACTTGTTGCTACCCCCTTTTTATAATATAATTGCATCTTCGGGTTCAGCAACGCACTAAGGTTTTAAATCCCGATTTCAGCTAAGAGGAAATCTGGAAAGTCAATTCTTTTAAGCATAAACCCTAGAAATCCCTCCTATCCCCCTTGTTAAGGCTACGGTGTATACACCTTTAGTGAGAAGCGAAATTGGTGGGAATCCCCCTGTCTTGCCTCGCTGTCTTGTCGTTTTTTTATTCGGGGGTTCCCCCCGAATAAAAATGCCGCTTTTGTGTGCGGGGGAACCCCGCCCATACCGAGCCGCTAAATCCCCCTTGAAAAGGGGGACTTCCGGATCTGGTTCCCCCCTTTTTAAGGGGGGTTAGGAGGGATTTAGATCTACGAGCCATATCAAAAAACCTTTCCAGACCTCAGCTAATAATTAGGAGCCAGCGGCTTAGCCGCTGGCTCCTGGATGACGATTACTCTTCTGGAGTCGCCGGACGGATTTGCTCTAATTCATGACAGTCATCGGAAACCAGTGGCTCAGCGTTCCCACGATAGACGGAGGCTAGTTTCTGACTGATCGAAGCAATGCTTTCGAGTCGCACCATTTCTTCCCAGGATGAGACTTCATCTTCTTCGTCAGTCTCATAGCGGATGGTAACTAGGTCGCCTTCGATGTCGGTGATGCGCGCACGTTCGATCCACCGTTGTTGATCTCGCAGGAAAATACACACTTCCCGACCATCTTCGCACATTTGATAAATCTTGCGATGTAACATATTTGAACTCTCCTAAACAAATAAATCTGGCGCTGGAAGTGGAAATCTAGTCTTACTACTAGTTGAGTATGTATAGCTAGATTAGCTTTCCCAAAATTAACTAGATGCAGTCGGTTTAGTTGAGGAACTTAATGTGACCATCCACCCAAGATTTGAAGATTGCATTGGTCGATTCTCCATTAGAGACGTAACGCCAATGGCGATAGCCCTTGATGAAATGATAACGATCGGGTCTAAGATTCGATGTCATTACTAATAATGAGATGTCGCCTGACTACAGGGGCTTTGAATTACTCGATCGATATTTTGCTAACAGCGATCGTGTAGCCTATATAACTATGATACCCGTTTACTCGTCGGTTTGCTTAACAAATCGAGCATAATAGCTAACAATGCGAGGATTGGCGCAAGCAGCAGCTCAAGTCTATGCCTAGCAACAACTCAGTCCTAACTATCCCCTAAAATTAGATGTTTACTGTCACCAAACAGTCCCAGATCGAGCCAATTTATGTCTTGAATGATACACGCAGCCAGAGTTCGCTGACGGTTTTTCCCGATCGCGGTGGCATTGCCACCAGTTGGCGGGTGGGCGATCGTGAGTTACTGTACTTAGATGCCGAGCGGTTTACCGATCCCAAATTGAGCGTCCGTGGGGGGATCCCGATTTTATTTCCCATTTGCGGCAACTTACCAGACAATACTTACTCGATTGGTGACAAGCAGTACGCACTCAAGCAACATGGCTTCGCCCGCGAATTACCCTGGCAAGTAGTCAGCCAATCTACCGATACCGATGCTAGCTTGACAGTGGTATTGGAGAGCAATGACCAGACTCGCCAAGTGTACCCCTTTGATTTTAGCGTCAGCTTTACCTACCGTCTTGCTGGGGGCGATCTGATTATCGACCAGACTTATACCAACAAGTCCGCGACGCCGATGCCTTTTAGCACGGGACTACACCCCTACTTTGCCGCTCCTGCCAAAGATCGGCTGACATTTGAGATTCCCGCCGATAGCTATCAAGAAAAGCAGACAGGTGAGACTCATGCCTTCGCGGGCAAGTTTGATTTTAGTCAAGCGGAAATTGACGCGGCTTTTACCGATGTCAAGGCAAACGTCGCCATCGTTCGGGATGCCGGACAACAACTCACCCTCACGATGGCATCGAGTCCGAATTACCGGACTGTCGTCTTTTGGACGGTGGCTGATAAAGATTTTTATTGTCTAGAGCCATGGACGGCTCCTCGCAACAGTTTGAACACAGGAAAGGATCTGCTACATGTAGCTCCAGGCGAGACTTTAAACTGCAAAATTACCTTTAGTGCCAAATTTGCCTAAATAAAACTTGCACTAAATTAAAAGTCCGTGTTATCTTAGTAAAGGTCTGATTCGATCGGACCGTAAGGGACGCTAGCTCAGTGGTAGAGCATTCGGCTTTTAACCGACTGGCCCCGAGTTCGACCCTCGGGCGTCCCATGTACCCAACTAAATAGCGATCGAGTTAGCCTGTTGCCAAAACTCGATCGCTGTGTTGTATCCGAGCGGGCATTAATTTTAGCATCTTGACTAATTTTATTACCAAGGGAGTATCGATACTCACAGATCTTTGGTAAAGTATCTTTAGTTAAAAAAAGATCGTTAAATAGCCGACCTGCCTTCGGAACGCTTTTGCCAACGAGGAGCGATCGAATATTGCGGCGTTTTTATTCGGGGGTTCCCCCCGAATAAAAAAGCGGATTGATTTTCGGTCGGGTTTCCCGACCATGAAAATCAACCAAGCAACGACAAGACAAAAAGATTTAAATTATAGGAGGAATTTCTAATGGCACTCGTCCCATTGCGGCTTTTGCTGGATCACGCGGCTGAAAATAGCTACGGTATCCCCGCATACAACGTCAACAACATGGAGCAGATCCAAGCAATCATGCAGGCTGCTCAAGAAACCGATAGCCCAGTCATCTTACAAGCATCTCGCGGCGCGAGAAACTATGCTGGTGAAGCATTCCTGCGTCACCTAGTCCTAGCAGCAGTGGAAACATATCCCAATATTCCCATTGCCATGCACCAAGATCATGGTAACAGCGCAGCAACTTGCTACTCAGCAATGAAACAGGGTTTTACTAGCGTCATGATGGATGGTTCATTAGAAGCTGATGCCAAGACGCCAGCAAGTTTTGAATATAACGTTGATATTACTCGTAAAGTCGTCGAAGTCGCGCACGCGATCGGCGTCAGCGTCGAAGGCGAACTCGGTTGCTTGGGTTCGCTCGAAACCGGGATGGGCGAAGCTGAAGACGGACACGGTTTTGAAGGTGCGTTGTCTCACGACCAACTGCTCACCGACCCCGATGAAGCAGTCCAATTTGTCGAAGCTACTGGTGTAGATGCACTAGCAGTCGCCATCGGTACCAGCCATGGTGCTTACAAATTCACCCGCAAACCTACTGGTGAAATCCTCGCCATCAGTCGGATTGAAGAAATTCACAACCGTCTCCCCAATACTCACTTAGTCATGCACGGTTCGTCTTCGGTACCCGAAGATCTACTCGCACTGATTAACAAGTACGGTGGTAAAATCCCTGAAACTTACGGCGTACCTTTAGAAGAAATTCAAAAAGGGATCAAATGCGGCGTCCGGAAAGTCAACATCGACACTGACAACCGTCTCGCCATCACCGCAGCAGTCCGCGAAGCTCTCTTCAGCAAGCCTGAAGAATTCGATCCGCGCCACTTCATGAAGCCTTCGATTAAGTACATGCAGAAAGTATGTGCGGAACGTTATAACGCTTTCTGGTCTGCTGGTAATGGTAGCAAAATCAAAACTGCATCGCTCGAAGAGTTTGCAGCTAAGTATGCTAAAGGTGTATACCCGTCGCCTAAAGTTACTGTTAGCGTCTAAGTCTAATTAATTCAATTAGGTTAGCAAATAAACCCGACTTCTATAGAAGTCGGGTTTATTGTGTCTTGATGGAGAATATGACTACATCAATGTAAGTAGCTCGGCACAATTATTTTAACTACTAGAATCATCTGAAACCCTGATGGTGGGCAGTGCCCACCCTACAAGGTGTCTTATCTGTCGCTCAGTGCAAGCTATTCACTATCCATTTTAAATGTCTAACTTGAAACTGGTTCGGAAGTAATTAACGATTACTTACCGTCACGATTCCAGATAACTTTGGCATTTTTGTCAATATATACACTTTTACCATCAAGCTTGACTATTGCCAATCCAAATCTAAAGTCTTCGACTTCTTCATATTGAGGACGAATAAATTGTTTGCCAGTTTTATCGATGTAGCCCCATTTCTCACCAATTTTGATGCGGGCTGTACCTTCAAAAAAAGATTGAGCTTCATCAAATTGCAGTGCTATTACTTGCTTGCCAGTTTTATCGATATATCCATACTTATTGTCGATCGATACCCAAGTCAAATCTTGGTCGTAAAAGGTACTTGCACTAGTGAATTTTATGGGAATTGCTTCTTTGCCAGTGCGATCGATAAATCCATACTTACCCTGAAATTTTACTAAGGCAATTTTTTGGTCTTTATCTCTAAATGTTTCAGCTTCATCGTACTTTAGCGGGATGATAACTTTTCCAGCTCGATTGATAAAGCCAAACTTATTATTGAGCTTTACTTGGGCGATGCCATTATCAAAGTAATATGCTTCATCATATTTAGCTGGAACAATTTGTTTGCCAGCAATATTAACAAATCCATATTTATTACCAACTCTGACTTTAGCCATTCCTTCATAAAAAGAATCAGCCTCGTCATAGATGAACTTAGTCACCTGTCTGTTAGCGGTACTGACATAACCCCATTTACCATTCTTTTGAACGGGAGTGAGGCTAGCCTCTTCATACAAACCAATGAGATTAATCTGCCGTAATTCGGGCTGTGTCGGGGTGGTAGCAGTCGCAGATGGCAATGCCACTATACAAATACTAGAGATCGCAATCGCTAGGGAAATTGGGGTAAATTTCATGGATATTTAGTCTAAGTTGAAAATGCTCGGACACATCATACCTTAAATATATCCAGATTAATACTAACGAATCGATCTTACTTATTTATCCCCGATCGACAGCTACATTGGCATTCGTTCAGATGAATTTGCCACCCAAACCTAAATTAACCCAACTATCTAATATCTACCAAGAGTGCGAGGTATCTCGATTCTCCACAGGAGAGGCTACGCCAACGCGAGCGGTGGTTTTTAAAAACATGATGAAGATTGCTTGTTTTGGCGATCGAATGTGTATCAGATGTTGGGCGATCGATCGCAAGTTTTGGCAGATCTCAATCGATCGATCGAGTTAGATCCCAAGAATCCCCAGGCTTATTTCTTTCGGGGCGGAATTTTTTATAGTAATCAAAATGCTTCCCAAGCACTGGCTGACTTCGATCGGGCAATTTTGCTCGATCCGAAATACACTCAAGTACACTTATTTCGGGCACTACGGCTGCAATCGCGAGGAGATGCGCCAGGTGCGTTAGCCGCATATACCAAAATTATTGCCCTAGATCGGCTAATCGGACTGGAGCCAACCGAACCAGATCGGTAGCGCGATCGAGCCGAAGCTAAGTTAGAGTTGAAAGATACCAACGGCGCGATCGCCGATTACCGCAAAGCGATCGAATTGTATCGACAGCAGCCACAGCAAGGAAATGCCTTTTGGGCGGAGCGATTGACTGAAAAAGTCCGCGAACTGACTGAAAAAAAATAGCTAAGTGAAATTAAGTTAACTATGAAACTGCCTGCACACAGGTATTTCAATAGTCTCAAATAGCAGTTTACTCAGCAAAAAGTTGCGAATAACTGCTATGATAATCACGACCTTATTCTTAACAACAAAAGGCTAAAGAATAGTATGGTGCAAGCACCTGTAGCTCCGGTGGTGCTGGTAATTCTAGACGGTTGGGGATATCGCCCCGATGTCCAGTGCAATGCAATCGCCCAAGCCAAAACGCCGAACATGGATAGTTTGTGGGCTGTTTATCCACACACACTCATTAATACATCTGGACGCGCTGTAGGACTCCCTGATGGTCAGATGGGCAATTCAGAAGTCGGGCATCTCAATATCGGTGCTGGGCGGATCGTCCCCCAAGAATTAGTCCGCATTTCTGATGCTGTAAGCGACGGTAGTATTTTAGAGAATTCCGCCCTAGTCAAAGTTTGTGCAGATGTCCGCGCTCGCCAGAGTAAACTACACCTGCTCGGACTCTGCTCGGATGGTGGCGTTCATTCCCATCTCGATCATTTAATCGGGTTATTAAAACTCGCCAAAAAATCCGACCTGACCGAAGTTTGCATACATGTCATCACTGACGGACGCGATACCGATCCGCGCGATGGTTTATTAGCCGTCAAAAAAATTGAAGACGCGATCGCCGCCATTGGTGTCGGTAAAATTGTTACCGTCAGCGGTCGTTACTATGCCCTCGATCGGGATAACCGTTGGGATCGAGTTAAGCTCGCTTACGACGTGATGACCGATCCTGGCGCTGGTAGCGGTCAAAATGCAACTACCGTGCTGACCCAGAGCTATGCCACCGATAAAACCGATGAATTCATCCCTCCCACCAGAATCGCCCCAGGTGCGATCGAATCGGGTGATGGGGTCATTTTCTTTAACTTCCGTCCCGATCGTGCCAGACAGCTTACTAGCGCCCTCGTCAGTCCCAAGTTTACCGGGTTCATCCGATCGCAAATTACGCCGCTGACGTTTGCGACGTTTACCCAATACGATTCGACTCTTCCCGTATTAGTCGCTTTTGAACCGCAGCAGCTACAGAATATGTTGGGTGAAGTCGTTGCGACACAAGGCTTACGGCAATTTCGAGTTGCCGAAACCGAAAAATACGCCCACGTCACCTACTTTTTTAACGGTGGTAGGGAAGAACCGCTCCCAGGTGAGGAGCGAGAATTAATTCCCAGTCCTCAAGTGAGTACCTACGATCGCGCTCCGGCGATGTCGGCGGCAACAGTTACTGATGTCGTCCTCGCCGCGATCGCCAAGCAGACTTATGCTCTAATCGTAGTCAATTATGCCAATCCCGATATGGTCGGACATACCGGAAAAATGGCACCGACAATTCAAGCGATCGAAGCTGTCGATGATTGTCTGGGCAAATTACTCGAAGGCGTAGTCAAAGTCGGTGGTACGACGATTATTACTGCCGATCATGGGAATGCCGAATATATGTGCGACGAAAACGATAATCCCTGGACGGCACATACTACCAGCCAAGTACCGCTGATTTTGGTCGAAGGCGAACGCCGTCAACTACCCGGACACGGTACGGATGTCGTATTGCGTGAGGATGGTAAACTAGCCGATCTCGCACCGACAATTCTAGAGATTCTCCAGATTCCCCAACCACCGGAAATGACTGGTAAGTCAATGGTGGTACCGACATTAGTGGAGATTCAGCAGACTCGATCGCCCATGCGAGTGGGCGTGTAGGATGGTAACTGGGCAGGGTGGATCGATGCCC
>NZ_JANLWO010000567.1:0-7449 GCF_031364565.1 Chamaesiphon sp. OTE_20_metabat_361 | reverse complement strand
GTGGATAGTGAATAGTGGATAGTGGATAGTGGATAGTGGATAGTGGATAGTGGATAGTGGATAGTGGATAGTGGATAGTGGATAGTGGATAGTGAATAGTGGATAGTGGATAGTGAATAGTGACAGAAAAAAGACGAAAGTGTCTTTTTCTTTCAATTTAGAACCTGACGAAGTTCATTACCTCTTACCTCTTACCTCTTACCTCTTACCCCTTACCCATTACCCCTTACCCCCGTCCCGTCACCGACAACCCCTGCACAATCAATGACGGCGTATGACAAGGGCCATTCCAGTCAACATCAGCACCCAACGCCACAACTTGCTTGAGCGCCGTATAGACATTACCACTCACCATCGTATCCTTAACCCGACCGACAATTTCACCCTTTTTAACCCGATAACCCAGCTCCACATTGATCGAAAAATCGCCAGACATCCCCGCATTACTGCCCAGAATTTGGTCGATGATAATCCCCGAATCGAGATGTTTAACTAGTTCGTCAAAACTCAGCGTCCCCGGTGCGATCGTGAAATTGACTAGATCGGGAGTAGGATAGCTCCCCAAACCCGATCGAAAGCCATTGCCAGTAGAGCCAGAACCCAGTTGCCGCCCGATCGTCCGATCGGCATAAAACAATTTCAGCTTACCTTCTTGAATGAACGTCAATGTCCGCGTTGGCGAACCCTCATCATCAAACGGACAACTAAACGGGCCGCGATCGGGTGCCTGTGTCAGCGTCAGCAGGGGCGAAACCACTTTTTGACCCAATCTATCGCTCCAGGGGGATGCCCCCTCAACGACTAGTTTACCGTTGAGTGCGGCTTGCACGGTTTCCCAGAGCATATCGGCGGCTTTGGCAGTAAATAATACCGGGACTTTCCCGATCGGGGGGTTGACATTCTTTTTCGCCCAGTATAAGCGTTTGAGCACGCTCTGCGCGATTTTGTGCGGATCGAGATGACCGCGTTGGGTTTGTCCATCCCCAACGCTCAAAAAATCATCGCCCCGAATCCACTCGACAGCCAAAAAACCGCTTAATGTGGTGTCCGTGTAGCTACAATTTAGACCCAGACTATTTACCAGGCGGGTGGTTTCGATATCGCAATCCCATTGGCTGCTACAGATCGCATCGGGAAATTCCGATCGCACTAGATCGATCGCGACTTTGCCCATCTCGACCAATTCCTCCATCGGGATGGTATCGCCTAAATTGGGATAGATATTGCGATCGGCTCCATTTAGTTCGGGTGTCTCTGGCTCGTTGAGTTGGGAGAGTTCCAGGCTTTTGGCAACCAATATCTGCGGCTCGACGGCTCCATAAGCCACCGCCAATCCTGGTTTACCATCTTTCCACAACCGCAGCGCAATTCCTTCGCTCTGGGCTGTTTCCAACTGTTTGAGTCGATTTGCTTCAAAGAATACCGGACGGGATAAGGATTTGGCTTGATAGACTTCGGCTGCTTCGGCACCTGCTTTGCTAGCTAGATCTAAAAGTTGTTCGGCGATATCCATTTGGAAGTAGTGAGTAGTGGATAGTGGATAGTGGATAGTGAATAGTGAATAGTGAATGAATGAGTTGTGAGGACTAAAGCATCAGTATCGAAGTCACAAGATCTATCCTCTACTACTATCCTTGCTGTTCGGGCTGTTGCCGATCGAACAGACGCGTTGCTAATGCAGCCAAAGATCTAAAAGTAGGGTGGGCACTGCCCACCACAACGGTTATCGGCGATCTAGTATTAGAATAATCGCACCAACTTACCGATCTTCTGACACGTAGCCGTCGAGCTATTTCATCGCCGATCGACTAATAATTATTAATTAATTTAATTATCTGCTGCATCGTATAAGAGCCAAAATCCGGCAAATTCCTCGCTCTCGGGATCGGATTGAATGGCGATAAAATGTACTCCCTTTGCCTGTTGTTTGCTGGCTTCAAATCGGGCGGCTTCTTGTTGCGTCGTACCATCGAGGCGGGCTAAAATCCAACTTTCGCTAGCCCCTGTCTCTAATAATAATCTGGATTTGGGTGCGGGTTGATAGCGGACGGCGACGATTTCCAAGCCGGACATCCAGGCGGCGATGGGCACTGCTCGTGCTGAGTAGACGATCGATCCGGGAATCTGCATTTCTGGCGTTACTCCCAGCATATCCAGCGGAAAAGCTTCACCAAACCCAATCTGCCAATCTTTCATATCGGCAAACTGACTGGCGGCGAGGGTGGCAAATGTCCACTTTTCACCGATGAGGGCTTCGGGGAGCGGTTGCGGCGGATCGGAAAACATTTGCACCGATGTCGTCGTGGTGGCTTGATAGTTGGGCTGAGCGGGATAAAAATGCTCCAAACGATCGTTTAACCATTGCTGAATCGCGATCGATCTCCGGCTGGCTGCTGCGGGAATGCCGATATCTTTACAAGCTTTGGTAATCATATTATTCATCTGTCGCCGAAAGAAGCGAATCCGCTGCGGCGACTCTCCCGCCTCTTGGATGGCTGCTTGCAAAGCTTCGCCCAACCACAGCGAGTTGACACGATCGCTCGGACAATACTGAGCATACCGAAATAGTTCGCTGGTGGACTGCTCGGTAGTCGATGGACTCTCACACACCAACAATTCCCAAACTTTTTTCTGTCGCTCGTCTACCAGCGGACGTGAGTAAAAATCTATTTCCCAGATCGCTCCCATTACTTTATGTTGTGCTACTTGCGTTGTGATTTTTACGTTAGTTCCCAATTATCCGCGATCGCAGGACATTAGGGAAGAGAGATGGGAGATAGAGATGGAGATGGGAGATGGGAGATGGGAGATGGGAGTAGGAAGTCAGAAGTCAGAAGTCAGAAGTTGGGATATAAGATCGGAAGTTGGGGCGATGGTTTGGGGGTTTATACTGAATATTAGTATTGCATCGAAAATCCTAACGGTTTTGTCTAGATAATCCGCGATCGAGGGTCGGTTGTGTACCTCTCGATCTCCAATTACTCTCATCTCTCATCTCCCATCTCCCATCTCCCTACTCCTATGCTACTTTCCAAAGGATTTGAAATTGAAGTCTACACGGGTACACCCCAAGGCGAGATTGTTGGTTTATCCGATCGAATTGTGGCGGATTTGGATGGGTTTATCATCGAGCCAGATAGTCGCAATGTTGAATATACAACTGCGCCGTTTACTTCTTACGAGCGGCTCCTGTGCGCGCTGGTATTGCCGCGCCGTCAGTTGCGATCGTATCTCAAAGGACTTGGTGACTATACCTTGATTCCGGGGAGTACTTTATCTTTGGGCGGCACCGATACTTTTTATCGTTCCGACCCCCATAATCCTTATCATACCTATATCGAGCAGACTTATGGTACCGATGTGGTGACGGCGAGCGTCCATATCAATATCGGCATCAGCGATCCAGAATTACTGATGCGTGCCTGTCGGCTCGTCCGCGTGGAAGCTCCACTCTACTTGGCTTTGAGTGCGGCATCTCCCTTCATCAATGCTGCGCCTACTGGCTATCATTCTACCCGGTGGGGCTTATTTCCCAAGACACCCGCGCATGTGCCCTTATTTGAGAGTCACGCCCATCATATTCAATGGGTGAACGAACAGCTCGCCCAAAAGACGATGCAAAATGTCCGCCACCTGTGGTCGTCCGTGCGTCCTAATGGCGATCGCCGCCCCTACAACCTCAATCGATTGGAATTGAGGATTTGCGACCTAATTATCGATCCGATCGCCTTGCTGGCCGTTACCAGCCTGATTGAGGCGAGATTGTGGCAGCTCATGAACGATCCGCAGCTCGATCCGTTGGTGATGAGTAGTTTATCGCCTCAAGAATTAGTCGAACTTGCAGATGCCAATGAAATGCTGGTCGCCAAATCCAGTCTCGATGCGACTTTGCGGCATTGGCAGGACGGGCGATCGATTACGGCGCATGACTGGATTGAGGAACTTTACGGTGAGGTACATCCCTTTGCCAAGCAACGGGGTTTTACCTGCTTTCTGTCGCCAGTGAAGAAGATTTTGCGCGAGG
The DNA here is from genome assembly GCF_031364565.1 of Chamaesiphon sp. OTE_20_metabat_361. Taxonomy (NCBI): domain Bacteria; kingdom Bacillati; phylum Cyanobacteriota; class Cyanophyceae; order Gomontiellales; family Chamaesiphonaceae; genus Chamaesiphon; species Chamaesiphon sp. OTE_20_metabat_361. The sequence goes on along the minus strand of NZ_JANLWO010000567.1, from coordinate 3,425 downwards.
GTAATACCGCGCAACAATGGTTGCGGGAATATGCAAAATCGGGCGACGCGCAGGCGGTGCTCATGGGCGCGATCGATCGCGTCGAACAGCAGGAAATCGAATTAGATCGTTATCTTTGTCAGGCTGTCGCCTAAATGGTAGCGTCCACTACCGCAGATCTGCACCAAGATCCCCATTTACGCTCTTGGTGACACATCTGAGTGACCAACACAAAACTCTCCAACTTAACAAATGTATTTAAAATTCCAATCGATCGATCGTTCAGTCCAAATATAAAGAAAATCTATATATTACGAAAAGTTGCGAGTTCGTAACTAAATCGTCATAATCCCGGTGAGGTAACTATTAAAGCTACCTTTTAACCATCAGAGTCCGGAAAACCACACTTCCCCGCCGATCGATTTTGAATTTATGCTCCAACTCGTTTTAGTCAATCCGCAAATTCCCCCAAATACTGGTAATGTTGCCCGCACTTGCGCGGCGACAGGTACCCAATTACACCTGATCGAACCATTAGGATTTGAAATCAGCGATCGCTACCTCAAACGCGCTGGATTAGACTACTGGCCTTATGTTAGCCTCAAAATACATCCGTCGATCGACGCATTTATTGAATTTCAGCGTCAACAGCCTGGACGCTGCATTGGGTTTAGCGTTCGGGGGAAAACAGCCAGTCATTTTGACTTTGGGTTTCAAGCAGATGACTGGTTGTTATTTGGTAGTGAAACCAATGGTCTTCCCGATCAGATGCTGGCACACTGTGCTGCAACAGTTTATATTCCGATGGACGAACCAGGCGTTAGAAGCTTGAATCTCTCTGTGAGTGCCGCTGTGGGGCTATTTGAAGCTCGTCGCCAAGTTAGCGTTGCTCGGGGTGTCTGAGTCAGACGGATACTAGTCAGGGAATAGCATTGAGTCTATTTGAGCTAGCTAAAATCGCTACTAATATTTTGAGCTAGCTCCAACCTCCTAATTTTAGATAAGAAATTTATATCACTGTCGTTCGCGATCGGTCGAAATTAACTTACCAATTTCTTATTCAACTCATCACAAATTCGATCGATAATTGCGATAATTGCGCTCGCGTAGCGTACCGAAGGTAATCGAAATCACTGAGATTAAAAAATTGGGTTGTGAGACTCACACCAGACCGCAACTTCACAATACTTCGTCCGCAAATCCACGGTTGTCGATCGAGCGAGCTATCGGCTAAGGTGTTGTTTGGCAAGGGCTTGAGAAATTGTTCTAGCCGCTCGATCGGTAATTCAAGTCTTCATAAAGCCGCGCAATGCCTGCACAATTTGAAGCAAAAATTACCGATCTGGCTGGAGCGGGATCGCTCCAGAATCGATCGGCAAAAACTTGCAAATTATCGCATCTTAACTTAGAGTTACTTTAGCAATTCAGAATCGGCACCAGTAAAAGGTCATCATTTGCTTTCATCTTTAGAAGCTGACGATCGTCTGGGTTCACATGTTAAAAGTCAATCGCTTAAGCTGCCGTCATGCTGATATTCTTCAAGCCAAGCTCGGTCTTAGATATCAGTTAGCCGTCAGCCCATCCCGACAAGTTCATTTAGATGACTGTCGCTGTAGTCAAAATTAGGAGGTCATTTTTGTTGAAACCCGAAATCACACAGAAAGCTAAGCAAGTTCAATCCCCAATCATCAATCGCGATCTGTCGCTCCAGTCGTCAGCACCAACCGCCAGCAGATTGTCAGGATCGAACAAAATTACCTCTCTGTTTGGTAATCATCGGAGCCGCACCTCAGCCGTGATGCTTGGATTTGCCGTCTTTATGGGAGTCTCCAGCGTCCCTACCAATTATTCGCCTACGATCGCCGCTGCCGAATCAACCGCCATTCCCGCAGTACCGATGCTGCGATCTGGCTCTGTCGAACAGCTCCGCCATGATGTCTCGCAAATGCCAGGACAATCGGCGCCAAATTCGGTTTTAATCGCTCAATCGCTCTCGCCGCGCACTGCCGTGCCAGTCGCTCGTCCTAATCCAGCCAGCTTACAGTTTACCGGAGAGTCTTCTGTTTCGATCGAAGTAGCTCAACCTAAAACTCGGAATTTCAGATCTGTGGCTACCGCCCCAAATATCAACCAGACTGGTGCGGATGGCGAGTTTGGCAGCCCCGACGATCGATATCCCAGTCACAACGGCGTCACTACTCTGAGCTTTATCTGGCCCGCAGAAGGCACGCTCACCTCTAAATTCGGTCGTCGGTGGGGCAGAATGCACAAAGGGATCGATATCGCTGGCCCAGTCGGCACACCGATTAATGCTGCTGCTGACGGTACGATTGTCATTGCTGGTTGGAAATCTGGTTATGGCAACTTAGTCGAAATCAGACACGGCGATGGGACGATTACTCGTTACGGTCATAATAGTCAGCTCTCAGTTACTACTGGTCAAACTGTCCGTCAGGGTCAACAAATCGCCCGAATGGGTAGCACGGGAAACAGTACTGGCTCGCACTTACATTTTGAGATCCGTCCGAGCGGTGGTAGTGCTGTTAATCCGATGGCGCATTTACCCAGCAACGGCTAGATCTAGGAGTTTGTCACCACTGTCTCAAATAGTTTGCTGTTGTGGTGGTTAAAATCGATTTTTTATGCTATGCTGATATACGTTCAATAGCTTGGCTCAATAGCTCAGTCGGTAGAGTAGGGGACTCATAAGCCCTTGGTCGTCAGTTCAAGTCTGACTTGAGCCATATCAAATGTAATTACTCGATCGAGTGTCTAAAACTAGAGCAATACAACTACTGTTGCTCGGTTTTAGAGTAAGGTTGGAGCAGCTACCTTTATTTTTATTTAGCTACGTTGGCAGGCAACCCGCAATCGGAATTAGAGCTAGGTTGGCAATGTCAGCTCGGTGAGTCAGTGACAGGGTTGCGCTGTGCGCCAGACGGTGCGGGCTGGGCAGCGAGTTCGGCAGCGGGAGAAGTAGTCTGGAACAGTGGCTCGAACCAATTAGTCTACTTGCAGCCAGCGAATGGACAGGCGATGCAAGCGGTAGCTTTTAGTGCCGATGGTCGTTGGCTCGCTGCTGGCGGACAAGCTGGCAAATTATTAATTTGGGATTGTGACAATCGTCGGATTTCCCCTCAATTAGTCCAAACCATTGAGATTGATGAGTGGATCGAACATCTAGTCTGGCATCCCCGTCAGCCGCAAATCGCGATCGGATCGGGCGAGCGTGTCAAAATTTGGGACGCAACCGCCAAGCGGGAAGTCACGACCTGGACGTTCGATCGATCCTCGATTTTTGATTTAGCATGGCATCCTGATGGCACAGAGCTAGCAGTAGCTGGCTACAAAGGCGTCCAAATTTGGACGCCACACGCACCGAAGGTTGCCCCACAGCGGATCGATGTCGATACCGCGACAGTCGCTATCGCTTGGTCGGCAGATGG
>NZ_JANLWO010000535.1:0-2198 GCF_031364565.1 Chamaesiphon sp. OTE_20_metabat_361 | reverse complement strand
CTTGGACAACCGTGCCGATGCAGTCGATCGTGGCTGAAGATGGTTGTCCGGCCTTTCGAGCCACAGTCACTTTCGACGATCCACAAATCGATCGAGAATTTCAGTGGGGTGTGAGATTGGACGCGCCAGCGGGTAACAATCTCTGGGGGATCGTCACTGAATCAAATAACAATAATTTAGTAGAACGCGATCGCCGCTTTATTTTACAAAATTTAGGCAACCAGCCTCAATTAGTCACATATTACCTCACTCATAATCGCCCAAAATGTTTGGGATTCACTTGTTCTTGTCTGGATTACTTTGCTTCGGCTTCGGAGCATTCCACCTAACGGGTCTATTTGGCCCAGGAATGTGGGTAACAGATCCATTTGGCATCACGGGGCATGTAGCTCCAGTTGCGCCTGAATGGGGGCCGTCTGGGTTTAATCCGTTCAATCCTGGTGGCGTAGTCGCTCACCACATTGCAGCGGGTACAGTCGGGATTATTGCTGGATTATTCCACCTCACCGTTCGTCCGCCAGAACGTCTCTACAAAGCGTTGCGGATGGGAAATATCGAAACCGTACTCTCTTCGAGTATTGCGGCGGTATTCTTCGCAGCATTTATCGTTGCGGGTACGATGTGGTATGGAAATGCTACCACGCCGATCGAGTTATTTGGTCCGACACGTTATCAGTGGGATAGCGGTTATTTCCAACAGGAAATTCAACGTCGCGTTCAGAGCAGCGTCGAAGATGGTAAGAGTGAAGCGGAAGCTTGGAAAGCAATTCCAGATAAACTCGCATTCTACGACTATGTTGGTAATAGCCCCGCTAAAGGCGGTCTATTCCGGACTGGGCCGATGAACAAAGGTGATGGGGTCGCCCAAGGTTGGCAAGGGCACCCAGTATTCAAGGACTCTGAAGGTCGAGTACTGAGCGTACGTCGTCTGCCTAACTTCTTTGAAAGTTTCCCTGTCATCTTGACTGACTCCGAAGGTGTCGTACGTGCAGACGTACCGTTCCGTCGGGCAGAATCGAGATACAGCTTCGAGCAAGCTGGTATTACTGCTAGCTTCTACGGTGGTGCGCTCAACGGTCAAACCTTTACTGATGCAAATCAAGTCAAACAGTTTGCCCGCAAAGCTCAAGGTGGTGAAATCTTTGAATTCGATCGCGAGAAATTTGGCTCTGACGGTGTATTCCGTACTAGTCCGCGCGGTTGGTTCACTTTCGGTCATGCTGTATTTGCTCTATTCTTCTTCTTCGGTCATCTCTGGCACGGTTCGCGGACGATTTACCGCGACGTATTTGCTGGTGTAGAAGCCGATATGGAAGAACAAGTCGAATTCGGTCTGTTCCAGAAATTGGGAGATCCTACTACGCGTCGTAAAGAAGCCTAGAAACTTGGGTATCGGGGAATGGGAGTTTGGTATTACCAAAGCAATTATTCCTCGATGCCCTGGCTGTTTGTTAAACTAAAAGTTATCCAGTAGGATTCTAATCATGGAAGCAACTATTTATATTTTGGTAACGGCATTGGCTTTGGGTACAGTCTTTTTTGCGATCGCGTTTCGCGAACCTGCGAAGATTCCCCGCAAAAAGTAAACAACAATTCAGTTTAGTCACAATCTGAGCTAATCTAGAGAAATCTCTAAATTAGCTCAGATTTTTCTTTTCAAGGTTTTAGGCTTTAGGCTTTAGCGCACCAAGCAGGCTTTAGGGAAGAGGAAAGAGGGGAAAGGGTATAGGCAAAAGAAAATACGAAAGTCACCCCGTCTCCCCGTCTCCCCGTCCCCCAGTCTCCCAGTCTCCCAGTCTCCCCCGCTCCCATCTCCCAAATCCCCAATGCAATGTTCCTACTGCCAATATACAGATAGTCGGGTGTTAGAGTCTCGATCGACAGAAGCCGGACAGAGTATTCGCAGACGCCGGGAATGTTTGCGCTGCAAACATCGCTTTACTACTTACGAACGACTGGAATTTGTGCCAGTTACGGTCATCAAGCAAGATTCCCGTCGTGAATACTTCGACAGATCCAAGCTCCTCCGAGGCATCATTCATGCCTGTCAGAAAACCGGACTCACCCCCGAAACCCTCGAATCGATCGTGGATGATATCGAGTCCCAACTGCAAACTCGATCGCTCCGAGAGGTAACTACTGCCGAAATTGGCGAACTGGTGCTAGTCGAATTGCGCCCGTTGAGTGAAGTTGCATAC
>NZ_JANLWO010000513.1:0-4525 GCF_031364565.1 Chamaesiphon sp. OTE_20_metabat_361 | reverse complement strand
TGGCAAAATCTATGGAAATTTCTTTACTGGAGCGAGAAACGTGGATTTTGCCTTGAGTCGTGTAACAATTTGGATTAAACACGTAGCGATCTCCTTAAAAAATAATTTTGTTAGCTCTCAACCTTTTGGAAGGTTTTCCATCTTTTTTCAAAATTAATGGGATTGAAGAGCGAGTTAGATCGTCAACTGCGCTAGCGATCTAAAATCATTGCTGAGACTTGACTGGGGGTGAGTAACTTTGCTAAAATCGGGCATCTGGCGAATAGTTATTTCCGCCCCTGCCATTTAGGTAATTACTTTGGGACGAGGGATGACCAAAAACTAGTGCAGATCTCAATTATTTATTGCTGTCTTGCTTTAGACTACAATTGACGCATAAGACAACTATTACAAAAAATCTAGCCTCTGTCTTGCACATTTCCCCGAAAAAGTAGCAAATTATTGCGAAAACCCCTAAAGTCCCAATTTTGACAACTATTTTGTATCTGACTGATACATTTTTGGGGTTCTATTTGTATGCTTGCGAAAAACATTGGTAAAGTGGCTCTGACTCTTAAACCAAACTTGTTCTGAGACTTCAGCAATAGATAATTCTTGCGTGCGTAGTAGTTGTTTTGCTCGTTCGATCCGGTGGTAGATCACATACTGATATGCCGTCATTCCCGTAGACTGCTTAAACAAATTAGTAAAGTAGAACGGACTCATCCCTACTACCTTGGCAATATCCTTGAGCGACAAATTTTCGGTCAGATGCTCGTTAATGTACGAGATCGCCTGTTGCAACTTACTCTTGGGCAAACCATTGGGTTCTGGGAGCGGCTGATTTTTGACAGCATACTGGCGAATCAGGTGAATTGACAGAGCGGCGATGAGATGCTCGACATAGAGACGACAGCACAATTCACCCGCTCGCAGTTCGGAAATTAGCTCTAGGCAAAATTGGTAAATTAGCGGATCGGGTATGGCAAAGCAGGGCAGGATTTCGATCGACTCCGTACCGATCGATTCATAGGCAATTTGCTTCATCACTTTTGGATCTAAACACAGTAAAAAAAATTCCCATTCTCGATCCCAGCTCTGCTTATTTTGGGTATTGGCTGGAAAGATTGTAATATCTCCTTTGTTAAACTGTTGATGCAGCTTACGATCGCCCGACCAATGCCCGATCGGGATTTGGTGGCTATTATTGACAATAATTGAATGGTAAGTACTAGAGAAATAAGGAGTTTCCCAAGTAGACTGGTGATGATGTTCGAGAAAAGTCCCCGCCCAGTCTAGTTTTTGACTTGAAAATAAAGGTTTTCTGGGTAATAACTGTGAAAAATCGGCATCGCGACCGCCTTGGTGGCGCGCTTCTCGATCGCCGAAAATGGGGCTAGGTGGTTCGATTTTCGATAGCATTTATAATTTTAAGCTTGAGAGATTGATAATAATTCGTTGGCGTAGCCTCTCAGAATGAGAATCGTTACTCTACCCCGTGAGTTAGAGTCACAGGGCGGTTTTATCCAAGCAACTAAAAAACAGCATCAACCCGTTGAGCATACAAGCTCAGAGCTTGTGGGATCCAAATGCCAGCATGGGCGCACCAATGCAACCGTCCAAGTGCGGATGCCCAGCTCGGTGCGGGTTCCTAGGGCGATGGCAGCAGCTCTCAGCCGAGATGTCGGCGGGCGTTTGAGTCAGTTTCTAATTCAATTTATGTAGCTAATAATTCGGTAGGCGCAGCCAATCCGCCATCGATACCACTAAAGTAAGGTTTATTCGAGCGATCGCATTTTAAAATCTGTTCTTGCAAGTTCAACTACTCACCTCTTGAATTTCGGTGCTTGGTTTTAACCAGAAATCGGCCACAATTCATGTCTGATGCGTGTAGTTTGCTTTGCCAGAATTATATTATTTGTAATTTATCCTTACAACATAGCACAGGTAATCTGTCATCTGTCAACTGTAACATGACGTAACAAAATAGATCGATCGGTGAAACCCTCTACCTTCTCAACACAGTTAACCTCTGACTTGCGCCAGAGGTTAAATGGATACTTTCTAAGATAGCGATCGCAAGTGATACAAAATCTTTGTTTGTACAACCTACGAACCCTGCCCTCACCCAAGATTGGGAGAGGGGATCCAGAGCCAGCGGCGATGGCGGGGTGAGGGCTGCGTGAGTTTTCGAGCGTAAAAGAAGGGTTTGTGAAGCGGATTTGGAATGACGACTTACTTGAGGTCGATCGTGGCTTGAATTTGTAAGTTAGTAAATTTAGCAGCCATTGGACTAGATTTTGGCGTTAAAGCTACATGAACTTCGACAACTCGATCGTCAATATTACTACTTGGATCGCTATTAATCGTATTTTGACGCTTGACTTGGATGCCAACTCGCTCGATCGTGCCTTGCAATTCACCAGGTAAAGAATTACTAGTAATTGTTACTTTCTGTCCGATGCGAACTTTATTAACATCATTTTGGTAGATTTCTACCACGCCATACATTTGACTGGTTTGACCGAGATCGGCAATCCCGTTAGTACCAACTACTTCCCCAGGACGCGCAAAAACTTCCAAGATCTGACCATCTTGAGGTGACTTAATATAAGCTTGAGTGAGATTTTCTTCGGCACGTTTTAGCGAGGCGATCGCACTTTTGACCTCTGCTTCGGCAGACATGACATCTACCGGACGGATCTCGGCAATTTTATCGAGGGTAAATTGACTTTCTTTGACTTGTTGCTGCGTCGATGTCTCAAGCTTGCGCAAATTAGCTCGTGCTTCATTGATTTGCTGTTGTCCCGATGTTTCAATCCGGCGTAAATTGGCTTGAGCTTCAGCTAGTTGTTGCTTCCCAGTAGATTCAATCCGTTTTAAATTTGCTTGCGCCTGATTGACTTTCTGCTGTGCGGTTTGGAGCGTTAACCGCTTACTATCGCCGTTAGAAGCAGAAACCGCACCCTGTTCGTAGAGGGCGGCATAACGTGTATCCTCAGCTTGAGCGTTAACCAGTCCGGCTTGGGCTTCAGCAATGGCTCCGATTTGGGCTTCAGTTTGAGTAGCTGTTTCGGCTACTACTTTCGCAAGTGTCGCTCTTTGAGCTTCGGCTTGAGTAGCTGTTTCGGTTACTACTTTAGCAAGTGTCGCTCTTTGGGCTTCTATACCCGTTCCCTGTTCGGCTTGCAGTTTAGCGATGGTAGCTTTCTGAGCATTAATTTCGCCCTGCGTGGCTCCGGCTTTGACTTTTACCAGACTTGCTCGGGCAACGTCAACTTTGGCTTTAGCTTCATTTACTGCCGCTTGTAAGCGTCCTTGACTATCCAAAATTGCAATTAATTGCCCCGCTCGAACTGTCGCTCCCTCTTCTACTAATAGCTTATCGATTTTGACACCTTCGTTTGATGTGGGTGCAGACAGCTTGACGACTTCCCCTTTGGGTGCAAGTTTACCTAATGCTGTGACGGTTATTGGTACCGATTTAGTTGCGGCGGCGGCGAGCGATTGCGCTTTTTCAGCTTGTTGTGCTGCTTGCTGTTGTTGGATATAAATCCCGCTGCCACCGATGACCATCAGGACGATAGTTCCTAACATTAATGGTGTTTGTTTGCCAATATTGCCAACATTCAGTTTGGTTTGTCTTTCTAATTTTTGCAACATAGTAGTGAATAGTGAATAGTGGATAGTGAATCGATCGCAAATTTTCAATGATTAATTATTAACTATTAATTATTAATTAAATGTCCATCTTCCATGTAGATAATGCGATCGGCAACATCTAAGATGCGGTTATCGTGTGTCACCATCAAGATGGTGCAGCCCTGTTCTTTTGCCAGCTTTTGCATCAGTTCCACCACGTCGCGCCCCGATTTCTTGTCTAGTGCGGCGGTGGGTTCATCGGCTAACACGATTTGAGGACGGCTGACTAGGGCACGCGCGATCGCTACGCGCTGTTTTTGACCGCCCGAAAGACCTGCTGGATAGGATTGAGTCCGTTCTCCCAAACCCACCACTTCTAGCATGTGTACCGCTAAATCGCGCCGCTCCGAACGTGAATAAGTGCCGTGGACTTCTAGCCCCATCATCACGTTCTCTTGAGCCGTCAGGCTGGTATGGAGATTGTGTGCCTGAAAGATATAGCCACAAGAGCGACGGGCTTCTACGGCAACTGCTTTGGCCGCACCGACCAGTTCTGTCTCCAACATCCGCAAACTGCCAGATTGAGGCGATCGCAAGCCACCCATCAGCGATAATAACGTCGTTTTACCCGAACCAGAGGGGCCAGTCAAGATGATGATTTCTCCAGCGTTAATGGCAAGATTGATGTCAAAAAGCACCTGTTTTTTCAGTTCGCCTTCACCAAAAAAGTGGTCTAAGCGATCGACTTGAATAACTGAAGATGGAATGACTGTAGCATCGCGGGCAATTATCGAAACTGAATTCATATTGACTCCTAAAAATTATCGGCTGGATCGGCAGATTGCAGCCTGCGAGTTGTAACTGCACCCGACACCACACACATCACCACAGTTAATGAAAAGAC
>NZ_JANLWO010000495.1:0-4797 GCF_031364565.1 Chamaesiphon sp. OTE_20_metabat_361 | reverse complement strand
TGGGAGACATCAGCGACTTGACTCGATAGAATCCCGCTCAAAATTGCCCAGCCTTTGGGTTTGACTAGGGCTGCCATTGAGGGGGCAAGCTCGATGATGATATCAGCGAGAATATTGCAGACAAAGCCATCTACTGGTTCGGGTAACATCGATTGTAGTTGTTCGATGCTGCCGAGATCGACGATCAATTTTGCGGATGGGATCAGATTGAGATTGCGATTTTCGCCAGTGGCTTTGACAGCTAACGGATCGTTATCCACAGCATAAACTTGAGTAGCACCGAGCAAAACTGCGGCGGTGGACAAAATTCCCGAGCCACAGCCGAGATCGGCAACTGTCAGATGTGTATTGGGCTGAATCCGCATTTCTAGGGCTTCTAAGCACAGTTGAGTTGTAGCATGAGTTCCCGTCCCAAAGGCAACGCCAGGATCGAGCTGGAGGACGATTCGATCGGGATCTGTGGGTAAACTCAGCCAAGCTGGATTGATAATTAAGCGATCGCCGATCGGTTGTGCTTGCCAGTGTTGTTTCCAGCTACTCGACCAGTCTTCTTCATCGATGAGATTGCACTTAGTCACTGGTTGAGGATAACCCATCTCTCTAGCATCCTTCTGCAATCGTAAGGAGAGATCGGATACTTGTAAGAGTTTGGCTTGTGGTTGGGGAATATAGGCCGAAATCAGCAACTCATCGTCTTGTGCCTGAGTAGACATCCCTTTGCAGCCAAATTCTGTCAATCTCCAGAAGATGTTTTCTTCGAGATCGGGTATACAAGTAATTTTAATTTCCCACCAGCTATTAGACATGATTCTAGATATTGACGTATAAATTCTAATAACTTTTGGTAGGTCTGGTCGATCGTTGGTTGACGATCGACTAATCCCCACATCATTTAGCAATCGGGTCGCGATCGCCAAGAACTAAAACCTGCTGGATTGAGTGTGGTGAGTAGATCGTCATCTCCCACCACAGTAGCATGATGTACCCCAAAGTCACGCTACGGAGCGCGGTCGATTCATCATCAACGCAGCATCAACCAGTCAGCGTAACAGTATAAGCATCGCTGATGCCATTAACCTGCTTGATTTCTGCCAAGATGCCATCGGGTAACGGATCGTCGAGACTCAGTACCATTACTGCATCGCCGCGTACGATTTTACGTCCGACCTGCATACTGGCAATATTGACATTAAATTTACCCAGTAACGAACCAATAATCCCGATAATCCCCGGAACATCTTTGTGGACGGTAAATAGCATATTTTGCGTCGGAACGACATTGACGGGGAAATCATCGACGCTGGTAATTCGCATCTCCGCATCGCCCAAAAGTGCGCCCGTGACTGAGTGTTGACCGAGAGAACCTTTGGCAATCAGTTTGAGTGTCGCGGCATAGTCGCGCACGGAAGCGTCCCGCGTCTCAGACACATGAATGCCGCGTTCTTTGGCTTCGATCCCCGCGTTGACATAGTTGACGCGTTCGCGGAGTGCTGGTGAAAGCAAACCCTTGAGCGCGGCGGTAACAATTGGTTTGGTCTGCTGTTCTGCCAAATCTCCATATAAGCCCACTTGCAAATCGTTAATCCGTCCGCCAGCTAGTTGACTGACCATATTCCCGATCGTTTCGGCAAGCTGGAGATAGGGTTTGAGTTGCGCCAGCGCATCGGGATGTAAGCCGGGAATGTTGACCGCAGACCGGGCTGGTAGCCCCAGCAATACATCCCGAATCTGTTCGGCGACGTCAAGAGCAACATTGACCTGAGCCTCGGCGGTGGAGGCTCCTAGGTGCGGCGTGAGGACGAGTTCTTTGCCCAGAGTGCGGAGTTCGGACTCGCCCAGGGGTTCGACGGCAAATACATCGATCGCCGCACCCGCGATTGTCCCATTTTTGAGGGCTGTAGCTAATGCTGCCTCATCGATAATCCCCCCCCGCGCACAGTTAATAATCCGCGCCTGGGGCTTCATTTTAGCTAGCGTCTCGGCGTTAATCAGATTGGCTGTTTCTGGCGTTTTGGGAATGTGCAGGGTGATATATTCCGATTCGCGGAAAATCGTATCCAAGTCTACCAGTCTGCAACCCAATTCTTCCGCACGTTCGGTCGAGATAAATGGATCGTATGCCAGTAATTTCATCCCCATTGCTTTGGCGACAGTTGCCACATGGGAGCCAATTTTACCCAAACCGACGACACCGAGCGTTTTTTTATAAACTTCAGTCCCGACAAACTGCTTGCGATTCCACTGTCCGCTTTTCATCGACTGGTTGGCTTCCGGGATGTAGCGAGACATCGAGAGCATCATTGCCAGTGCGTGTTCGGCAGCGGCGATCGTGTTACCTTCAGGAGAGTTGACGACCACGATTCCGCGCCGGGTAGCAGCGGGAACGTCTACGTTATCTACGCCAACACCCGCACGTCCAATAATCTTGAGATTATTCGCAGCTTGAATGATTTCTGCGGTCATCCGGGTTTCCGATCGAATCATAATCGCATCGTACTCACCGATAATCCGCGCCAACTCTGCTGGTGCTAAGCCAATTTTAACGTCTACTTGTGCGACCTGCGAGAGGATATCTATCCCCGCTTGGTCGATGGGATCGGAAACAAGAACTTTAGACACGATCGGTTAGGTAAGATAAAGGTCAGTGCAATAGCACATTTTAACTGGATTAGCCCTCCAGCGGGGTTATCCTTTGTTCAATTTCACAATCTATACGGATAGGGAATAGGGGATAGGGGATAGGGGGTAGGGAATAGGTAATAGGTAATGTAATCGAATAGTCTCCCCATCTCCCCGCCTCCCCGTCTCCCTCTCGGCTGTGAGAATATATATGTATAGCTAGAAATTTAAGATGAATAATAATTATTTGGTCGCCGTACTGTCCGATCGCATCCAAGCGGAATCAGCATATACAATGTTAGAGAAGCAAGGTTTACCGCTCGACAAAATCACTATTCTCGGTCGCGGTTATAAAACTGCTGATGAATTTGGACTGATCGATCCGAATGAAGTCGCGCAAAAACAAGCCAAACTGATGGCAAGTTGGTTGATTCCCTTCGGATTTCTGGGTGGCGCTGGCTTTAGCATCCTGACTAATTTACAAACATTTGCCTGGGCGGGTGAAATCGGCGACCATATTATTAGTGGTTTCCTCGGTGCGATCGGTGGCGCGATGGGTAGTGTCTTTATCGGTGGTGGGAGCGGCATTGCTTTTGGTAGTGGCGACGCATTACCCTATCGCAACCGTCTCAATGCTGGTAAATATCTCATCGTCGTCGAAGGTTCCCAGCTCCTCCTCCAACAATCGACCACGATCTTGCGTAAATTCGATCTCGAAAATATCCAAAGTTACATCGACATGTATCAGTAAAGATTTAGCTAATTTCCAATCGATCGAGTCCGCTCTGGATGTAGGTATATTTAGGCATAAAGCTATGGAAGCCTAAGCTTCAAGTCTTAACCCAAAATTAGTTCATACGACTTGTGTACCGATCGACAGTTACTAATTCTCAATTCTCAATTCTCAATTCTCAATTAATTACCGAATGCTCCCTAGAGAAGAATTATTAAAAAGAGTCGAAAATCGTGAAGTTGTAGCCCGCGCGATCGATCTCGCCGAGCAAGCCATTAAGACTTGGGAAGTAGTCGAAACCGACTTCCTCTCGCCACCAGAAATCGCCGAAATTCAAGGTGTGTTTAGTCGCCTCAGCGATATCGAAGTTATTGCCACTGGCGGCTATCCTCAAGCCGAGCGACAACGGCTGGGGATCTGTCGCAGTGATATTCCCTTCGAGCCGAGTCAAGTCCCCTTAGCCGCAATTCAAATTGCCGGAAATTTCTTATTCGATCCGCCCACCCATCGAGATTTTTTGGGTGCGATGTTAGGCTGTGGTATTGTCAGAGATAAAACTGGCGATATTATCGTTTTAGGCGAACAAGGCGCGCAAGCGATCGTGTCACCAGAATTAGTGGAATTTTTAGAAACTAGTCTAACTCAAGTGCGATCGGTACCCGTCAAAACTCGACGAATTGAATTAAGTGAATTAAAGATTCGCGAACCTAAGAAAAAAGAAATGGTGACGACCGAAGCGTCTCTAAGATTGGACGCGATCGCCTCCGCCGGATTTGGCATGTCGCGCAGTAAAATGGTCGATATAATTTCTAGTGGCGATGTCCGAGTTAACTGGAAAGAAGTCGGTCAATCCGCTCATGCGCTCAAGTCTGGCGATCTAGTCGCAATTCGCGGTAAGGGTAGATTGGAAATTGGTGAAGTTACGATTACCAAGAAGGAAAGATATCGAGTTAATCTTACTAGATATATCTAAATAAGTAGCTAGATCGATCGAACTAATCATGCCAGAATATCGTCGTGCTAATATTCCTGGAAGTAGTGTATTTCTCACGCTGATTACTTACCAGCGGGAGAAGTTATTTTTAGTACCAGAAAATATCGATCGATTGCGACAAGCTTGCAATCTGATGATGGCAGAAAAACCATTCACGATCGATGCTGCGGTCATTCTCCCCGAACACATTCATTTTTTGTGGACTTTACCACCTGACGATCGCGATTATTCTTATCGTGTTGGACGGATGAAGGTGTTATTTACGCGTGCTTTGCGCGGGGTAAATAATCTACCAGAAAATGTGTGTGAATCCCGCAAAAAGCATCGAGAAAGTAATGTATGGCAGCGGCGATTTTATGAGCATACAATCCGTGATGAGTTCGATCTTCGCAAGCATTTAGATTATTTACATTTCAATCCAGTTAAACACGGGTTGGTAAAGTGCGTTCAT
>NZ_JANLWO010000260.1:0-2411 GCF_031364565.1 Chamaesiphon sp. OTE_20_metabat_361 | reverse complement strand
GCTGAGGCGCACAATCAAGCCGTTGTCAGAGGTGCAGATCGATCGAGCTTTTTTGCCCTGCTCGAACGCGAACTAATTAAGACTGGCATCAAAAATGTCGGTACATCCTATAAGGAGACCAGAAAGCGCGGTAGTGTCGCTTAAGCTGTTGGATAGTGGATAGTGGATAGTGGATAGTGGATAGTGAATAGTGTTAATACTTAGGAGTAAGTTTTGAGAATATTTCATCAGTCTTGATGCCCCAGGGAAAGGTGTGAGTTTAAGAACTACTAAAAACGATAATTAATGGTTAAGTGTCAAAAAGTATATTTAATTGTTAGTAATGCTGAAGCAGGTACTTTAGAATCTTTACCAGCTACCGCCCAGATGGAAATTATCGATAGCGATCGTCTGATGCAAACTGACTTGCGGTTTAGCAAAGATGATAAAGTTTGTATTGCCTCAGAAGCTGCTCTCGATCGTACCATCTCCAGGATCGACGATCCGGTGCGGGTCAAAGCGATCGCACTCTTGAAAAACAAGTATGCCTTCAGACAAATCCTCGCTACTATCTATCCAAATTTCCAATATCAATGTATCCAAGCTCATCAAATTCCAGACCTGCAAATCGCGCAAAAATCGGTAATTAAGCCAGTCAAAGGTGTATTTGGTACTGCGGTCAAAATTATCGATCGCGATACCGATTTGACCGAATTAGCCACCACACTGCAAACCGAACTCACCAAAAATACCGCACTGTTTTCTCCGAGCGTCCTCTCGACTACAGATTTTCTGGTCGAGAGCTATATTGAGGGTGAAGAATATGCTGTCGATATGTTCTATGACTCTGGTGGAGCGGCTTGTATTGTGAATATTTACCATCATCCCCTACCGCTAAATCCCGCATATTTACACGTTATTTACTATTCTTCGCAAGCAGTATGCGATCGGATATATACCAAAGCCAAGCATTTTTTCACCGAACTCAATCAGATTCTCGGTGTCACAAATTTACCGATTCATGGTGAATTTAAGCTCGATGACGTTGGCGGAGCCTCTCTGAAGGAGAATCGCTTGATGCCGATCGAACTTAATCCATTGCGGTATGGGGGCATGGGACTAGGAAATCTAGTTTTTCACGCCTTGGGTGTCGATCCTTATGCCCATTTTGCTGAAGATCTCGAACCTGATTGGCAGCAAATCTGGCAGGACAACCAAACCAGCTTATTCGCATTTCTGTTTGCTTATAATGGTGCCAAGATCGATCGTAGTGATTATCGACCAAATCGCAAAAAACTCAAACAGCAATTCACCAAAATTATCCTCGAACGAGATTTTGACTACCAAACTCAGTTAGTGTTTAGTATCTATATTCTCCAAGAAACCAGCCAAAATTTAGCTAGATTATTGCAGACTGAATTTGATGATTTTTTTGAATTAATTTAAGTTTTTCTTAGATATTTGCCGCTGAAGACTAGCAACTAATTTGGGCTTGAGTGATTCTAATTCCTCTTTGAGCGATCGCTTGCTTTCCTTAATTTGACCGTGCGTAGCAGGGCTATTTTGGCTTTCTAACGACCATTCTTTGAGCAGTTGGATTTTGCGCAGTGGCACCCGCCCCTCGATCGTACAGACGCAGCGTTCGTCGCCCTCAAGGGCAAATAAGATCAAGCGATAGGCACCAGTTTGGGTGAGAATTTGCAGTGTTTTTTCGCCGATCGGTTTTTTGAGATCGAGATAGCAGGGCAACATCCGATGTTGTTGCTCGGTTTGGTAGAGCGTTGTCAGCCACAGTAGCATCGGATGGGGCGAACCCACGAATAAAAACTGCGAATGTGGCTTATTGTTGCGATATTTCTCGATGTCACTGCGCGAGAGCATGATCCACATCGTTGCCAATTGCGTATTTTGATGATCGATGAGCTGAGGAAAGACAATTTCGGCTCTGGGCTTATCTTTTGGCCATACACTTTGCAGGCAGATCGCTTCGACAGGGGTGACTTGGGCAGATGGGCGAACTTCGTTAGAAACGAAGCTATTGGATAGACTAGCAGATCGATCGGGTACTTGCTCGATCTGAGTCAGGATATTGAGTACTTCCGTGACACTGCTGGGACGTTGTGCGGCAGTTTTAGCCATGCACTGATTGACAATATCCATCAATGCTGGCGGTAAATCTAGTCTGGCTTTGACTTCGCTAAATGATTTGGGTTTTTGGTAGTGATGCGACTGAAACCATCCTTCAAAGGAACTGGCTTTGGGCTTGAGGGGGAGTTCCCCTGTGAGCATCTGAAACATCATGATGCCCAAACTGTAGATGTCTGCCCGATTGTCCAAGGTTTTGCCATCCATCTGTTCGGGAGAACAGTATGCTGGCGTACCCATAAAGCCAGTCGGCGAATCATCGGATTTGAGCAACGCAATCCCAAAGT
>NZ_JANLWO010000492.1:0-3618 GCF_031364565.1 Chamaesiphon sp. OTE_20_metabat_361 | reverse complement strand
CATATTTAGCACTCGATCGCGGCTGGGCGATCTGTAATAAGTCTTGCAATCTGACGCCACCCCATTGGACGATCGCCGCCCAACCTTCAACGCAGACTTGACGAATTACCATTGATGTTAAAGGTAATTGTTGAATCTCTGCCATGTTCAAACTCAAGGGGTTAGCTACTTCACCTGAAATCTTGAGTTGAAAGTTTGCGATGTCGATCTTAGGTGTACCACGAAAACTATTGACAATCAGGCGATCGGGTTCGATCGCGGAGATCGGAAATTCTGGTGTTGGTTTTGACGACAATAACAGGGCTTCAACTGCTTCATTCAGCGGCATCGACAACCGCCCGATCGGATCGTAAAGCAATGTACCAGCCGCATTTACTAGCAATCCGGCTCCAGCCCATTTGAGGAGCTGTCTTCGAGATATTCGTCCGGTTGCTTCTGGTGTTTCATCATTCATAGAAATTAGGTTTTAGGCTTTAGGTTTTAGGTTTTAGGTTTTAGGGAGTAACTAGATGTATTAGATCTTAGAGGATGTCTGAAAAGTCAGATCTTAGGTAGCCTAGCGATTAAAATCGCGGCTACATTTGCAAAACCCGCCTTCGCGGGTTAAAGAAAACTCTTAGTCCACGTAGGTGGACTTTGCCTCATTAGCAGCGGTTTCAACCGCTAGCTACTTTTCAGACATCCTCTTAATTTAATGTTAAATAAAACTTGTCAACACCACAGATATTTACATTACAGATCGACATTCTTTAACTTTAGAAATGACGTAGCAATTTTTCCGTCGCCAATCCCTAATGCTAAAATAGAATGTACCAGCGTGTATAACAAAACCAGCGGGACAGTCATAAAATGAACCGTGCGAAGTGTCTGCCAGTCGCCAAATAACGAAGACAACCAATAAAATTGCACTGGTTGATACATCGATAAACCTGTCGCGATCGCAAGTAATAAAATCGGAATAATACTGGTATAAACCAGCCGATGCCAAGCATATTGACGTCGTTTAGGATTACTACTAGCTTGGAGCGCTCTGATATCGCGCTCGTCTACAAATCGATCGCGCCATCTTTTAGTCCAGAATATATAAATTCCGTATGCTAAAAGATTTAAGCCATAAATCCACATTAGAGCAAAATGCCAGTTGCGACCGCCAGCCAACCAGCCACCGAGTGTCAGTAGCCAGGGAATATGAATGCCTTCTCGTCCGCCAAATACGGGATTGGCGTTATAAATTTGCAAGCCACTCGCGATCGTGCCAAATAAACTAACGATATTAATCCAATGAAATAACCGGACGATCGTCGGCTGTGTGTTTGGTGATTTTTTAGTCTTAGATGTCATCTATCTGTGGCTCTACTCTGCGATCGTGATTAATTAGTGTCTGTTCATTTACTCATTCAAAGCTGCGGCAATCTGTGCCAACCGATCGTAAACGGCACCACTAGTTAATAATACTGTTGCTAACTGCATCCCTGTCATCATATCGCTAGCGCCGCCACAATGCCATAAATAAAATCCGGCATTCCAGATGACTGAATCGAGTAAATCTGAGGGCTTCGCTGCCAAAACATTTGCAAATTCAACCATTAATTCTGGAGTGGCAAGTAAGGGTGGATTAACATTACTTAAACCATAATCGTAGTGATGCAAGAAAATTCGCTCCAACTCGCGTCCCGATCGATGTACGCCAACAATTACCGTGCGATCGCGGGGGAGATCGGTACTGCCTTCTAAGCCCTTGACGGTGGTAATTTTGTGGGGCGTGTCGCGGAGTGTCGCGGCGACAAGTGCCGTCTGTTCGGTCGGTGGATGGACGTAACCAAATATCAGGTGAGCATCACCAGCGTAAGGGCACCACAATAGCTCCAAAGTGGCGATCGGAGGACGTTTGCCGATTTGGTCGCGATAGGGCGTCAGTCCCGCCGCAGCGGGGAAATGAGTGGGGGTGTAGATGAAGCCTAACCCCGTGGCGGCAAAGATCGCCTGAAGGCGATCGAGAGATACCGCCGTCCAATCAATTCCCCAGGCTTGCCAGATATCGATGAGGGGAATGCCATATTTAGTCGGCATTCGATCGCCACCGTGCAAGATGACCGGAATTTCTGCCGCTGCCATAATTAGTGCGACAATGGACGCGATCGGCGCAGTCCGCGATCGACCATCATAAGGTATCCCCAAAATAACTGGCGCGCGGTGATGGCTGGCAACAGGTTCTAATTTTGGCCCCATACTGGCATAAGCATCCAACATCCCCGCTAACTCTGCCCCCGTCGGTCGCTTGATCCGATGCGCGATCAGAAATGCCCCAATTTGGGCAGGCGTGGCTGTTTGCAGCAGCATCATTTCCATTGCTTCTGCTGCTTCCTCACGCGTCAAACTCTTCCCGGTGTGCGGCCCACTGCCAATTATTTGGACGAATTTCCGAAATCGATCGCTCATTGGGAGAGGGTAGAGGGTGGAGGGTGGAGGGTAGATGGGAGATGGGAGTTGGGAGAGGGGAGTTGGGAGAGGGGAGTTGGGAGAGAGGGGAGTTGGGAGATGAGTAGATGGTAAAGTTTGAACAATCCCGATCTCACAGTCCCCCCATCCCCCAGTCTCCCCGTCTCCCATCTGTCAACTGCTCTCCGTCAACTGTTCTCTGTCAACTGCTGACTGACTAAATCGCAGAAAAATTTAATCGGAGGAATCTGGAGTCTGTCGCTAGTCGTCACAAGGACAACTTGACGGGAGAGATTGATGCCGCTGTGAGGGATGGATTCGATCGCTCTTGCTGCCAGAGTTGAATCGTTGTGAAGGTCGAGCAGTGCCGATTTAGGTAATAATGCGATTAATTTACCCTGTCTGACTACCCCCCGAAAGGCATCTAGCGTATTCAATTCTAACACCGCCTGGAGTTTGCTACCTTGTTTGCTAAATTGTTCTTGCACTAGTCGCTGCATTCCATATCCGTCCTTGAATACTACCTGTGGATACTTAACGAGTTCGATCCAAGGTACTAGGTTGTATTGAGCCAGAGGATGATCGGCGGACATGAGGATCTCGATCGGTTCTTGATAGAGATTTTGGACGATCGTCTCGGGACTGGTGGTAAACATCCGATTGTCCATCACAATGGCGACGTCCACTAAACCATCCTTGAGCACCTTTAAGGCTCGATCGCTGCCTAATGCGGTGACTCGCAGTTGCACCAGTGGATGACGCTGACAAAACTGCTGCAAAATTGGGGGCAAAATATTCGCGCACACTGAATGAATTGCGGCAACGCACAAATCGGGTTGTTTCCCCGCTAAAAGGTGTTCGATCGATTGATGTGCGAGTTGCCATTCAGTACAAATCTTCCGCGCGTGGGGAAGGAGCCGTTCGCCGCCGATAGTTAATTTTGCCTGATGATGGCGATGAAACAAGGAAATCCCCAAATCTTCTTCTAGAGACTGAATTTGGCGACTGATGGTCGATTGGGTACAATCACAGGTACGAGCAGCCTGCTGAAAACTGCCAGTCTCGGTAATTGCTAAAAAGGCTTGCAATTGTTCGATCCGCATCGCTAGGTGTTGGGGGTAGAACTTAATTAGGCTTTAGGTTTTAGACTTTGGGCTTTAGGGTGGCGGGCGATCCGCG
>NZ_JANLWO010000445.1:0-2146 GCF_031364565.1 Chamaesiphon sp. OTE_20_metabat_361 | reverse complement strand
GCTCAAGGCTGCGGAAATCGCGGGGATACGAGCTATCCTGGTTCATGCGATTTCGGAGGGGGCAAAGCAGTTTTACGAGCAGTATCGGTTAACGGCTTCATCGCTGGAGCCGTTAACTTTGATGGTGAAAGTTAGTGATGTTGCTAAGTCACTGGGTTTGCCAGAGTAAAATATTATTAAATGTGGCGATCGATCGAGCCAAAGTTTCTTTCAGCCTTTAGACAACGTAGAACGTTGGCTCAGTTGCTCGGAACGAGAATCGCCTATCATGAAATAAATAGCGCAAGTGAGTATGGAGGAAGATCGCAATGAATGCAAAACTGGTAAACTCCCTAGCTCAAATCATTCAAACATTGACAGATGCAGAACGAAAAGAGCTAGATACTAAGCTCTCAACTCTAGCCCAAAACAGCAAAATCACAGATAGATCGACTCGGTTTCAGCAGTGGGATCGTTTGGTTTCTGATGCTGATGCAGCAGCGTTAAAAGCCGAATTTGCCCAAGAAGACATCATTTTTGCTGAAACCATCTTGCCAGAATATTCCTCAAATCTTCAACAAGAGGACTACGCATGAGCCGTGGTGACATTTACCTTGCAGATTTAAACCCCAGTAGAGGTTCCGAACAAGCTGGAATACGTCCGGTTGTTATCGTACAGCGGGAGACAATCGATAGATTCACCCAAACAGTTGTCATCGTGCCCCTCACTTCAAATCTTCGCCGCTCGAACATTCCTGGCACCATTACCATTCCCGCCGAAGAAGGTGGACTCACTCAAGAATCAGTGGCACTCTGCTACCAGATTGCAGTTATAGATCGACAGCGACTAATCAGGCAACTTGGTAAGCTCTCGTCGTTGTACGTTCAACAGTTAAATGAGGCTCTGATTTATACCTTGAAATTAGATGAATCGATCGGTGAAGTAGAGTGAAGTTGATATATTTTGGCTCACGCAATTACTCATACTCTATTACCTCTCGGCGCGGCTACGCCTGAGGACGCTCAAGGCTGCGGAAATCGCGGGAATACGATCGATCTTGGTTCAGGCGATTTCGGAGGAGGCAAAGCAGTTTTACGAGCAGTATCGGTTTACTGCTTCAACGCTGGAGCCTTTATCTTTGATGGTGAAAATTAGTGATGTGGCTAAGTCACTGGGTTTGCCTGAGTAAAATATTATTAAATGTGGCGATCGATCGATGTCTCAACATTCGTGCGGCTAAACTTCCAAACACTTCATCAAAACCTTATTGACAGCAAGAAGGCTCCCCGATCGCGGTAAATACCCTCTAGGAACCCTTCTGAGTCTTAATTTGAGCCAAATCGGGATGAGAGGATTTGAACCCCGACCCCTGCTTCCCGAAAGCAGTAGCTTGAATCTCTCAACTGCCTATGGGGTATTCACTTCAGACATTCACAGTAAGTGAGCAGGGTAAAAATAGGGGTAAAAGGTGGTTTCGGGCAAGGTTAGCTAAGGTTGGAAAATCTCTGGTAAAGACGAAGTTAAATATCTGGTCAAGAATGGTATCAGTGCGATTAGGATAGCCAGAACTAACCCGCGCCCAACAAATCCCCAAAATCCCAGCCTGGTTCGTTCGTCGAGTTTATCGATCTTGCCCCCTAACTTGGCTTCTGACGTATCAATCTTTCCTCTGACTTCTTTGATCTCGCCTTCTAGCTTGGCTTCTACCTGCTTAATCTCGCCTCTGATGTCTGAGAAGCCCACCCGCATTTCTTCGCGCAATCCTGTCACGGATGTGGTTAGATCTGCTATCGCTTTAGCGTTGGCTTCAGTAGCCTTGGCGATCGATTCTACCGCTGTTTTAATTTCTCGAATATCTGAATCCGTGGCGGTTGTCATGTTAACCTCGCAATAGTCCTGTCTGAGTTCGATCGCGCTGCTGATAACAGTCCGTTCGATCGATCTATCCCTCGCCGTCACTGGTGGGGGCTATTTCGATTATATGGGAAACAGAGGCTTTATCAGGGTTTATAGGTCGATCGCAATTGGCAAGGGAAGGGGATTGGGCGTGGTTTGTTGCGAGATGCGATGCTGAGGACGCTCAAGGCTGCGGAAATCGCGGGGATACGAGCTATCCTGGTTCATGCGATTTCGGAGGGGGCAAAGCAGTTTTACGAGCAGTATCGG
>NZ_JANLWO010000440.1:0-16969 GCF_031364565.1 Chamaesiphon sp. OTE_20_metabat_361 | reverse complement strand
CCAAAACCAATCGCGATGTGATGATGGCGAGATTTGTGCGGATTATGGAGCAGCATCTTAATGGTGGTAAAAAAATGAAACCATTACTTGAGATTAATTGCCATCACAATTACGCCGAGAAAGAAATACATTTCGGTGAAGAAGTCTATGTAACTCGTAAAGGCGCAGTCCGCGCTCAGACAGAAGATTATGGCATTATCCCCGGTTCGATGGGGACTAAATCTTACATCGTTAAAGGCAAAGGTAACGCCCAAAGTTTCTGTAGTTGTTCTCACGGCGCGGGACGCATTATGTCGAGAGCGATGGCAAAAAATACTTATACTTTAGACGATCTAATCGCTCAAACTAGTGGCGTTGAATGTCGCAAAGATACAGAATTACTCGACGAAATTCCAGCAGCCTATAAATCGATCGATAAAGTGATGGAAAATCAATCTGATTTAGTAGAAGTAGTCGCCACTCTCAAGCAAGTAGTCTGTATTAAAGGGTGACACTTAGGCTGAATCTAGTAATGTCACAGGTTAGCCAGCGGTTGAAACCGCCGCTGGTGATGCAAAGTCCGCCTACGCGGACTAGAAACTTAAAGATGGCAACAGCGTTTAAATAAAAATCGAGGTTTAAAGCTACGCAAACTCAGCTAATTCTAGCCAACGTTCGCTGGTAGTATCGATCGATTGATTAACTTTCTCTAATTCCGCAGTTATTTTCTGAAGCTCACTATATGCTGCATTCGGCGAGTGCGCTAATTGTTGTTCTAGTTTAGTTTTGTCTGCTTCGAGTTTGGCAATTTGGGCTTCGAGTTTGGTAAATTCGCGTTGCTCCCAGGTGGATAATTTACGTTTTTGGGTATCGGGTTTAGGTGGTTCTGGTGCGGCTACTGTTGGGGCGACTTTTTTAGTATTTAGCTGATTCTTAGCTGCTAATTTTTCGGCGTTGGCTTCGGCTTGTTTGTAGTCGAGATAGACGGAATAGTTACCGGGATATTCGCGAATTTTGCCTTCAGATTCGATCGCAAATATTTTCTCAACAGTCCGATCGAGGAAGTACCGATCGTGCGAAACTACGATGACGCAGCCATTAAATTCGGAGAGATATTCTTCTAGAACTCCTAATGTTTGCACGTCGAGATCGTTGGTTGGCTCATCGAGAATTAATACATTCGGCATACTCATGAGTACGCGCAATAGAAATAAACGGCGTTTTTCACCACCAGAGAGTTTATTAATCGGGGTATATTGTTGGTTGGGTGTAAACAGAAACCGCTCTAACATTTGCGATGCGGTAATTTGGGTACCATCGGCAACTTTAACGTATTCGCCAACTTCTTTAATATAATCGATCGCGCGGAGTTGTTCGGTACCTGCTTCTTGTAAATCTTCTGAATGTTGATCGAAGTAGCCGATATGGATGGTGGTACCGATATCGACACTACCTTTGTCGGGTGCCAATCGTCCCGTACAGATATCCATCAGCGTCGATTTACCAGCCCCATTTTCACCGATAATGCCGATCCGATCTTCGGGTGAAAATTCGTAGGTAAAATCAGAAATAATCTGGCGATCTTCGTAATTTTTAGATACACCAACAACTTCGATTACTTTCTTCCCAATTCGGCGGGTGGGAGTGGAAATATCTACGCGTCCAGTTGTCTGTTTAAACTCTTTTTCTTTAAGATCTTCCGCCCGTCCAATTCGTGCTTTTTGCTTGGTACTGCGTGCTTTTGCCCCCCGTTGCAACCAGGCTAATTCTCGGCGGAGTAAGCCAGCATGTTTGCGCTGGGTACCCACCATCGATTCTTCGGCTAAGGCTTTCTTTTCTAGATAGTAAGTATAGTTACCACTATAAGTATAAATATCCCCCCGATCGATCTCAATAATTCGGTTAGTTACCTTATCTAAGAAATAGCGATCGTGTGTAATCAATAAGATCGCGCCCCGATAGCGGCTCAAATACTCCTGCAACCATTCCACCGACATCGCATCTAAATGGTTGGTAGGCTCGTCCATTAATAGAGCATCTGGCTCGGATAATAACGCTGCTGCGAGAGCGATGCGTTTGCGATATCCACCCGACAAATCGCCAACTTTAGCATCAAAATCATGAATGCCTAGTTTAGTAAGAATAATCTTTGACTTAGTTTCCAATTCCCACGCATTCGTCGCATCCATCCGCTGCATTACCGTCGATAGTTTTGCTAGCAATGCTGTAGAATCACCTAGATCGGGATGAGCTAATTTGTCAGATATTTCTTCATAATCCCTGACTAATTGCATCTGTTCGCCACTAGATGCAAATACCTGTTCTAGTACCGTATGGTTGGGATCCATCTCTGGCTGTTGCGGTAGATAGATCGTCGTCACCCCAGGATTCAGTAAAATCTGCCCACCATCGATCGGTTCTAAACCCGCAATCATCTTGAGTAAAGTTGATTTTCCCGATCCATTCATCCCGATCAAACCCACTTTGTCCGCCGCATCTAAGCTAAACGATCCATCTTTAAGAATCTCTTTAATTCCAAAGTCTTTTTTAACCGATTGCAACGTAAAAATAGTCATATTGAGGTGCTTAGTGCTGGGAAGTAGTGCTTGGTTGGGAAAGGCTTTAGGCTTTAGGTATTAGGCTTTAGCAAGAGATCGGCAGGATTAGACAGGTGTAAATAATATTGACTTTCGAGTTGCTACCCAATCTAATTAAGTCCTCACTCAATTCTAGCGGAGATTTACAGCAAACTGGACGGGGTAATTGTCATTGTCAGCCGAATCGTCACTGTCCAGTTTTGTATGCAGGCGATCGAAAGAGCGATTTCAGATAGAATGTAGATTCATCCAGAAAATCAGATCTTATGATTGCCTCAACTTACACGGTCTTGCTAGAACAGACTGCTGACGGACAATCTTCCGCTACTGTCTTAGAGCTTCCAGGTTGCCACGTTATCGCTGCTACCCCGCAAGCAGCGATCGATCGAGTGCAGGAAAGCCTTAGCACTCGATTAGCTACTGCGGAGATTGTCTCGATTCAAATCCCAGCTTCTTTACATCAAAACTCTTGGTTGGTAGCAGGTAATCTAGAACAGTCATCCCCATTAGTTCGAGACTGGCAAAACCTCAGCGAATCGTCGCTTGCAGAAGTGTGGCTGAATGAGGAGGAAGATAAAGCTTGGCAAGATCTCTAGATAGTTTTCAAAAGGGAGCTGTCGTAGTTGTACTTTTTCCTTTTTCCGATGCCTCAGCAACTAAAAAAAGACCAGCTTTTTTAATTGCTCCCTCAGATTGAAATAATCTCATCTTTTGTCCGATTACTAGTAAATCTGGTAGAGCGAACGAGGTGGAAATAACCGAGCTAGATTTTGAGATTGGTAAGCTCAATATTAGCCCTTGTTATATTAGAGCCAATGTTATTGCAACTACTAATAAAAATAACATCATCAGACAAGTCGCTGTACTTAAACAAGCAAAGATTGATGAGGTTATCGATCGAATAACTATGGTTATTCGCCAAGATTTTGAATAAATAACAGAGTGTTTGTTGGGTTTCGCTATCGCTCTACCCAACCTACAAATTTTCGTTTTTCTACCCTCTACCCTCTAACTTACGGAACTTGCAAACTAATCCAACCCTGCTCCGGAATATGCTGGCGATAACGTCCGCAATCCGAGAACATCAGCGACATTTGTAGCCCATAATCGGGTTCTAGTTGCAAATCAGCCCACGGTACGGCAATTTCTAGCGACTTCTCCCAAGCTACCAGGGCATTGCTCGATCGAGCCTCCCATCGATCGTAATCCATCGCTTCATGCAGCCAAGTATACTTGGTAGTCAAATCGATCAGTAACCGATGGTGAAACCGATAATTAGTGGGTGCTTGACGGGGTAAGTTTGCCAGTGGAATCAAGCTATTGTGCATGGTTTCTTTGGGATAAAACCACATCAGATTCAACTCATTAGGAATCTCCAATCCGGGTTTGACACCAGCTTTAAAGTCCATCCGCAGATAGAAATTGAGGTGATCTGCACCATAGAAGATCCGCTGAATCGGACTAGCCTGGTGCATTGTCCCACTAGCACCGCCGATTTCTAAACGTCCGGCAAAATTCCAATCTTGCTCGTCACCACTACCATCGATCGTGGGGTGAATAAAGCCCTCTGGACGGTAAGTAGTGCGTCGTTCGTGGGATTCGACAGGTTGACGCAATTCGGGGGGTACAGGCTCATTTAAAGCCTGATACAGCGCGATCAGATGTTCGCGGAAGAGTTGGTCGAACATCGCATCTTGGTTGGAAGAATGCCCATAGCCAAACCACCAGAACCAATCAGAACCTTCGGCGGCATAGAGAGCTTCCCAAGCGGCAGGATTAGTTTCTTCGGTAGCTTCGGGATGATTGGCGAGTACTTGTCTGGCTGCGGTGAGCAGATCCCAGGCGCGGTTTTTGGCAGGATCGCCAATCCAGGTGGTGAGGCTGCCATCTACCCACGAACCCGTGTGGAGATCTGCGGGAGGGAAGCTGGCTGTGGGGGGAAATTCATCGAGGAATTCGGAGACAGTGACAAGTTTGATTGTCTCGTCTTCGCTGAGGGTGCCATAAAGATGTTCGAGGAAAGGTTTACCATCGAGATGGTAGTGTTCCCAGCAGTTTTCACCGTCGAGAGCGATCGTCACTAGCCACGGTTTCTCTAGACTAGTACCACCATGCCCTTCTTTGGCAGCCAGCGATCGAGAAATTTCATGCAAATGTCCGACTAAATCCGCCGCCGCTGTCTCTGCTGGCATCCCGCTGTAGGTAAAGCCAATTAAGTCCGACAAACGATGATCGCGGAATACCATCGATAAGTCACCGTCGGGCGTACTTACTTGATAGGGGCGATATAACAATTCCGGTTCCAGCACATTACCCGCACCATCGCGATGGAAGTATTGCTTGAGGGTATTACCCAGCACCGATTCATCGGTACACAGCCACTTAAAGCCCTGCCGCGCCACATAAGGTAGCATTTCGGGACTAACCGCCTGTTCCGACGGCCACAAGCCCCGTGGGACGCAGCCGAAGCGATCTTTATACATGTCCCAAGCCTTGCCGAGATGGCGAGGGATATCTTCTGCCCACTGAAACCGTTTGGGTAAGTCCATATTCGGCACCGCCACCCGCCCGACGTTGGTATCTGCCAATAGGGGTAAAATCGGGTGAGTGTAAGGTGTCGTCGTCACCTCTAGCTGTCCTGACTCCTGCATCTTGCGATGTTGAGGCACGATCCGCCGCAGGATCTCCCGTTGCTTGGAGTAAATCCGCTGCCGATCGCTTAAAGTAAAGTCTCTGTCTTGTTTCAACCAATGGGCGATCTCTGACTCTTCCCAAAATAACGGATCGAACCAAGCTAGATTATGCCATGCCAATAAGTCCCCATAGTCGCGATCGATCCAATGCTCCAAACACCACGGCTCGCCATGTTCCGATCGTTGGTGATACAGCTCGCTATAGCGTGGGTGCGGGTCGATCAGGGTATGATGATTGGCATCAAAAAAGTGCCGAATAATAAACTGCTTTTGAGCAGGTTGAAGTTGCTCGGTGGGCATCAACGCTAGTTCTAAATAGGGATCGAAGGCTGTCCCCGCAATATAATCTTCCAACTGCAAAATCAACGATGGTACTAAATTGACCGTCTGATGCAGTTTTGGGTATTTTTCGAGCAGCAAGATCAGATCGAGATAATCTTTAGTCCCATGCAAACGCACCCACGGTAATCGGTACTTACCATCGCGGTACTTGTACAGAGGTTGATGCTGGTGCCAGATAAAGGCGACGTGGAGAGGATGCGGCATAGATGAGTTATGACTTCAGGATTAATGTATGTGCATACCGATCTCGATGCTCCGCTTACATTGGATGTGCCGAAGGAGATCGAGGTCTATCGGGGCACACTAGTCGAGCAGGTGATGAAATTTTGACCGATAGTGTGCGATCTTAGCTTACTTCTTTTGCTGAAAACACGTCTCGATCGATATTTGGCTGGGGATCGCACCGTTCGGTTACAAGACTTAATCTAGATGGGAGATGGGAGATGGAAGATACTGGGACACATTGATGATGTTTGTTGCCTGCGGCTATTTTTGCGATCCCGTTTAACTTTAAGAACTTTGCCCTATTTCTATCTCCCCACTCCCATCTCCCATCTCCTATCTCCCCCCTAATTAATCCGTTTGAGCAAAACCACAGTTGACTTTTTCCCGCCAGGTTGCAATATTTGCAAATTGATATTATCTCGATCGAGACATTTATATTGTGACTTGACGGGTGGTAGATCGCGATCGCCAAATAACATAAACACACGATCGCCGCTAAGCTTTAAATTATCACCTAAGTTAAGTTTGGGTGACAGCCGCTGATAGTTTTGGGAGCTAAATGTCAGACTACTATCGGAGTTGACCTGAAATCTAGCGCTAGCACTACCCGATAAACCTACACTAATTCGACCGATCGTCGCTCCAGTTTCTTTGACTTTTAGTGTGTATTTTTGATCCAGATCGAATGCTTCAAATGTTGCGTTGCCATCTCTATTAATGACGATCTTGGCATATCCCAGCATTTGGGGATTTGTGACTTTAGCTTGCGTAAATTGTTTAATTGTTGGTAGCCAATAGGCACTGAGATCGGCAACTTGCCAGGTACCTACATAGCAATAAGGTTCGCCCTGTGGTGCTGGGGGAATCGGTACCTTTGCCACTACCCCTGTTAGTAATGGCGGCTGGGGAAGCGTTGGCGGTTGGATCTTGACTTTGGAGTGGACTACTGGGGCATGTTTCGATCGAGAGATTGGGGTCACGCGATTGACATCCACCGGACGCAGTACCAACCGAGATTTCGCTCTCCGACCGGGTTTGGCAGTTGCGGTAAAGTTATATTGCTGAGGGCGATTGAGATTGCTAGTCGTCAAGCAAAGCTGTGACACTTCGCTCAGTGCTGGAAAGCTAAACCGAGAATCAATGGCGGTATTACCCCCGGCTTGGGACTTACTGGTAACATCATTGTGAAAAAACTGCAATCCTTTGGTTTTGTCATAGAGCGAAAACTTGACAATCCCCGCTCCAGTTGTTTTCACATTCAGGGTAATCCGCGTGTCTGGCTCTACGGATAATCCATAACACACTTCACCGTTGGGATTGCTCGGCGATGGGGTCAGCGATCCTGTATACGGCTGTCCCATCGTCATTGGGACGATGGGCGTGCCACTTTTGGCAAATGCGGCTAGCGGACTGAAGAGGAAGATCAGTGGTAGAATCCGCAAAATCGATCGATTGAATGGCTGGGGCATATGGGTAGATGAGCACTCGTTGGTGAAGCCGCGCGATAGCGAACCCGTCGATGGCTTTGCGTCTGGATTTGACGATGCTTCACGGGAGAAACTCCGCCAACAGGCAGTACACATAGCGCAGCGATAGTATATGCGATGGCTATAAAGTATTCGTTATAGATCCATATTTCCCCATTAAGATCCAAATCGACCATCTCAATACAAAAAAGATACTTAAATGTAATTTTGAGGGAGATGGGAGATGGGATTAGAGCGCCGGACTAGATTAAGAAATCGTATAATTTCCCCGCTGGGTCTGACGATCGCGATTACAGTAGAAACTAATACCGATCGAAGCTTCAGAGTTTACCTCCTCGAAAAATACATGACTACCCAAGATTTAATTCTCCTAGTTGTCCTACTCTGTCCAGGGTTGCTGTTATCTGTGACAATTATGCTCACCTTCGCTGCTGGTGGTTAAGCACTTGGTTTGCACCGCCAAGTAAACATTAATAATATCTACAATAATCAGCTCTCCCCAACTTATTCAAGAAGTCGGGACAAGCTGCTTTTATTCTAATGAGTTTGTATTGTTTTCTCGATCGCGCTGTAGTTGGGTTGAAGAATGAAACCCAACAATCCCACGGTTAACAGAACGATCGATTAAAATTATCGGGTATCTATACACCT
This sequence comes from Chamaesiphon sp. OTE_20_metabat_361, assembly GCF_031364565.1. NCBI lineage: Bacteria > Bacillati > Cyanobacteriota > Cyanophyceae > Gomontiellales > Chamaesiphonaceae > Chamaesiphon > Chamaesiphon sp. OTE_20_metabat_361. The sequence continues at coordinate 8,995 of NZ_JANLWO010000440.1, read as the reverse complement.
TCTCGATTGCCTCCGGCACGCTGCGCGAACGTCAATATTTTAAATCATTAACTTCAGATTGCTATCAGTATGGATCGATATTAATCACTATAGATATTCATCTTACTAAATCGATAATTGTGTTGGTGGGCACTGCCCACCCTACTGGGACGACACGACTAAAACTGTGGGCATTCAGAACGCTGAAAAATACAACTAGTAATATGTTTGACGATCGCTTTACCCACATTTTTAGTCGTGTCGAGCCACTACGAAATAAACTGAGGAGTATTTCAAATTCCTATATCAAAAACTGTGCGTTCGCATATCGTACCGTAGCAATCGATCTTGGTGATGTTGGGTTTTCTCCTGGGGGAGAGGCTCCGCCAACGCTTCACTCAACCCAGCCTACAATCTTACCCATTACCCTTTACCAATCTGGCTGAGTCAAACTGCGCGCGCGTTGATAGCAGGTTTCGGCTTCATCCCACTCTTGCTGGGCACTGTGAACCCGACCTAGATTAAACCAGAATTCGGAACGCTCAGGCTCTAGTCCCGAAGCTTGTTTAAAGCTAAATAGGGCATTGTCGAGCCGTCCGAGTTCGAGGAGGCAATTACCGCGACTATTCCACGCATCGGCGCGATCGGGATCGAGGTTGAGTGTGACCTCGTAGTCGGTACAGGCTGCTTCGTACTTATGCTGGAGCAGATGAAGATTGCCCCGACGATACCAAGCTGGCGGATACTCGGGGTCTAGCTCGATCGAGCGATCGAGACTGACAATTGCCGCATCGATGTGACCGAGAGCTTGCTGGGCGATCGCTTGGCGGTACCAGGTTTGGGCATCATCATCGCGGAGTTGAATGCTGGTCTGATAGCACTCTAGCGCCTCAGCATACTGCTGGAGGTTGAGATGGGTAGTTGCTTGGTTATTCCAGCCGATCGGGTCTTGAGGGGCAACCTTGGTGGCTTGGCGATAACTATGGAGGGCACCTTCGAGGTTATCGAGTTGAAATAGGGCATTGCCGCGACTATTCCAGGCGGGTGCGAAGGTGGGCGAAAGTGTCAACGCTCGATCGAAGCTCGCTACCGCCGCTGTCCACTGACCGAGTTCGAGGAGGGCATTGCCGCGATGATGGTAGGCTTGACGGTCTTCGGGATTGAGGATCGCGCAGTTGTCATAACAGGCGATCGCGTCTTCGTATTTTTGGAGCTGAAATAAAGCCAGTCCCCGATTGAGCCAGACGAGGGGATCGAGTTTGTCGATCTCGATACTTTGCTCGTAGCAAGCCAGTGCTTCTTGCCAGCAGCCGAGATGCTGGAGTGCCATGCCGCGCCCGTTCCAGGCATTAGCATCGCGCTCGTGAATCTCTAGACTCCGTTCGTGGGCGGCGGCGGCGGCTTGATAGTGGTGGAGATGAAATAAGGCTTTGCCGCGATTGTGCCAGCTTTGGTAAAATTGGGGTTGCAGTTCGATCGCTTTATCATAGCTGACGATCGCTTCTTCATAACGTTTAAGCGATCCCAGGACGTTGCCGTGATTGTTCCAAATATAATAATCCGTGGGCTTGAGTTCGAGGGCGCGGTGGTAGCTATCGAGGGCGGCTTCAAGCTGTCCGAGTTGAAAATAGAGATTGCCCTGTTGGTACCAGGCGGGGGAATAGTTGGGATTGAGTTCGATGCAGCGTTGATAGCTGCGGAGATTTTCGGTCGGATCGCCCTTGAGTTGAAACTGGCTCTGACCGCGCTGGTACCAGGCGAGTGCGAAGTTGGGGTCGTATTTAATCGCTTTGTCATAACTCCCGAGGGCATCTTCCCAGCGCTCCAAGTTGCCGAGCAAGCAGCCGCGATGATACCAAGTTTCGGCGCGGTCGGGTGCGAGTTCCAACGCCTGCCGATAGGCACTCAGGGCGGTCACAAACTCCCCTTGATGGTAAAGTGCTTGCCCTAATAGATGCCAGTTGCCAGCGACATCTGGCTGGATGCTAGTAGCGGTTTGTAAGCTGCTGACCGCAGTATGATAGTTGCCTAGTTCGATCGAGATCCGCCCGTGTTGTGCCCACAGAGCGGGATTGTCGGGATCGATCTCGATTGCTTGACAACAGGCGACGAGTGCTGTTTCCCATTCGCCTTTGGCTGCTCGAACTTGGCTTTGGTTGTAGAGGATCGATTGATTGTGCGGATCGAGTGCGAGGGCGCGATCGTAGCAATCATTGGCGGCTGCCCAGCGATAGAGCGCGGCTTCAGCTAAACCTTTGGCATACCAGGCATCTGGGGCATCGGGATTGAATTCGATTGCTCGATCGTAACAACCGATCGCGTCCTCCCACTGCTGTAATTGCGCTAAAACTAGACCGTGACTGTAACTCAGGTCGTAATTAGGCTGAGTCAAAGCCATCACCCGACCGTAACAATTTGCCGCTGTTGCCCATTCCTGCAATTGCTGGAGCGCCTTACCTTGACGATACCAGGCGGGATGGCGATCGGGCTGGAGGTTGGTGACTTGTTGGTAGGCATAGACAGCTTCTGGCAAGCGATCTAACTCCCACAAGAGATTTCCCAAGCCATACCAGGTATCGGGATCTTGGGGATAAAATTCGATCGCCCGATCGTAAGCGGCTAACGCGCCTGCGGTGTTGCCAATTTGGGTTAATTCTTTGCCTAAGTTGTGCCAAGCGGGATGATAATCGGCTTGAATCTCGATCGCCTTATGATAGCTGGCGATCGCTTCATCTTGGCGATCGAGATGTGCCAAAATCAAGCCGCGATCGTTCCAACTGTGGTAGTCTGCGGGATTGAGTGCTAGTGCCCGATCGTACACCGCCAGCGCGGCGGGATAGCGTTGCAGTTTGAGGAGGGTTTTACCTTGAAAGTACCACACGGTTGCCGCAGTGGGATTGAGTGCTAGAGCGCGTTCGTAGCAATATAGCGCCTCTTCCCACCGATCTAAATGCGAGCAAGCATAACCGCGCTGATACCAACAATCGAAATTCGGCTCGATCTCGATGGCGGCATCGTAGCTGGCAATCGCTTCTTCATAGCGATTGAGCTTAAATAACGCCTGTCCTTTACCTTGAATCGCTGGGTAAAAAGTTGGCTCGATGACAATTGCTCGATCGTAATTGGCGATCGCGTATTCATATCTTTTGAGTTCGGCTAGTGCATTACCGCGCTCGTACCACGCCTCATAAAAATGGGGATCGATCGCAATCGCTCGATCGTGACTTTCCAGTGCAGCCGTGTAATCGTGCTGCAAGCCCTGGACGATCCCATAACTGTGCCAAATCGCCGGATCTTTGGCGCGGAGTTGTAATGCCCGATCGAAGCTAGCTTTAGCCTCAGTATACCGTTCGAGTTCGGCGAGAACTTTACCGCGTTCGTACCAAGGTTCATAGTTTTCGGCAAACAAATCGATCGATCGATCGAAACAACTCACAGCTTCTTCTTGGCGACCTAATTTTGCCACCGCCACCCCCCGACTGTGCCAGATATACGGATCGTCGGGCTGAAAACTCAAAGCTTTGTCGTAACTTTCGATCGCTGCGGTATCTTTGCCCTGGTAGGCGAACGTCATCCCCAGATTGTACCAGGCGGGATAAAAATCTGGATTGAGTTTGAGCGTGTGATTGTAGCTGCCAATTGCTTCTTCGTACCGTCCTAGATGAAACAGCACAAATCCCAAATTATTCCAGGCTTGATGGTAATCTGGCTTAAGCTTGAGCGTCCGATCGTAGCTATCTAGAGCTTGCTCGTACCGACTCAAATGAAAGAGTGCCATGCCCTTGTTGTACCAAGCCTGATGAAATTGGGGCTGAATGTCCAATGTCCGATCGTAACTGACGATCGCGGCTTCATAGCGTTGGAGATGAAACCAGACGACACCCAGATTATTCCAAGCCGTGTAAAAATCTGGATGCAGCCGCGTGGCTTGCTCGTAGCAATTAATCGCTGCCTCAAATCTTCCCAGCTTGAATAGTGCTTTACCCTGATTGTTCCAGGCATCGCTGTGAGTGGGTTCGAGCTGGGTTGCCTTCCGATAACAATCGAGGGCATGTTCGTACCGTTTGAGGTGGAACATCGCCTTACCACGATTATTCCAAGCCTCGGCATCTTTGGGCGCTAAGGTAGTCGCCTGAGTATAGCAATTAAGTGCCTCTTGAGGTCGGTCTAGTTGCAAGAGGATATGACCGCGATTGCTCCATCCTTCGGCTAATTGGGGTTGTAACTTGGTGACAACTTCGTATCTCCGCAGTGCGGGTTCGAGTTCGCCGAGATGGAATAAAATATTTCCGCAGTGATTCCAGGCTCGATCGCAGTCCGGCTGGAGTTCGGTGACTTTGGTATAAGCTGATAAAGCCGCTTCAAAATCACCCAGGAAAAATAATACTTTGCCCTGATTGTACCAGGCCGCCTGAAACTCAGGTGCGATATCTAGGGCACAGCGATAGCACTGGAGAGCATCTTGAAAACTTTTTTGCTCGAAGTGGGCGACGCCTAGATTGTTCCAAGCTTGATAAAATTGGGCATTGAGTTGGGTTGCTTGTTGATAAGACTTAATTGCCGCACCAATTTGTCCTAGATGGAATAAGACTTGACCTTGATTGTTCCAGGTATACCAATCTTCTGGATCGATCTGTAAACTTTGTTCGTAACAGCCGCAAGCGGCTTGAATTTGACCGATGTGAAATAACAACCACCCTTTGTGCGAGAGGGTGCGGCTATCATCTGGCTTAATCGTTAATGCTCGATCGTAAGCCGTCAACGCAGCGTCGTACTCCTGCAATTCAAACAGCGCGCGCCCCTTGTTGTACCAGCTAAATCGATCTGCGGGAGCAAGCGCGATCGCTCGATCGCAACTCGCCACTGTTTGGCGATAATCTCCCAACTGAAATATGACCCACCCTCGATTTGCCCAAGTATCTGCATCTTCAGGCTTTAATTCAATCGCCCGATCGTAAGATTCTAGTGCCTCTGGCAATCGTTCTAACCCGACTAAAACCCACCCCAAATTTACCCAAGCTTCCTGCTTGTGGGGTTGCAACTCTAACGTTTTGTTGTAACAAGCTAAGGCAACATCTAGCTTACCTGCATTGCGGTACAAGTTTCCTTGACGATACCAAGCTTCGGGGTCATCTGTAGCCACAGTAAAATTTGGGGGTTCGGATTCAGCTAGAACATCTTGCTTCATTGTCTCATACTCAGCAATTACTGTCGTAAATACCTTTGCTCGGCATTTTTCTGCTGGAACATCGACAGTCGATGTCGGCAGTAAGTTATCTAGACAATTGTCGCGCAACCCGTCGGCTAACGATTGCGCGCTAGGCGTTGTCGTTGCTGCACCCAGAATCAAAGCATCGAGCGATAACTTTTGCCGATTGTTATTATTGCCCCAAAATCTAGTTAACATGTTTAGTTTCTAAAAATATCGAGCAAATGTCGCACACAGTAAGCTTCTGACTGCTAAATAGCCAAAAATTTATCCTGACAATCTAGAATTTCTCATGCAAACAATCGCTGGGGACTGTCTATCTCAAAGTAAGTAAATGTGACACTCAAGTATTATTAACTACATCAAATTTTAGCAAGTATGCTTAGATTATAGCCAACTTACAATAACTAAGCTGTCAATTTGACAACTTAGTTTAAGGTATAAAAAAGATACCTTGGATCGAAATAATTCACTCCTTCGGCTCTAAATGTTGTGCTCTAAAATTGAATTAATGTAGATTATATTACAAAATCTCCTCAATCATCTCGTTGGCGTAGCCTCTCCATCAGGAGAATCGCTGGAGAAAGCTGAAGACCGATCGGTCTAAAAATTGCGATCGAGACTAAAATTCGGCGTTGCTGAATCTGGGTATGAAAGACGGGTGAACTGGGTACTGGGTGAAGGGGGGACGGGGGGATTTCGGAGTTGCACCAAAGGGAAATCATCCCTCAAATCAGCAAAGACTAAAATTTTTGGCTAAACTACTTACGACTCACCATCGAATGTCCATGCCTCGAAGCGATTGGCATAGTAGCTCAGAATGCGATCGAGCCGGACTAGATCTGGTGGGGTCAATCCGTCGGCTCCAGTAATCTCCAATCCACCTAACTGGCTTTGTGTATAGTTAAACTCTCGCTCGATCGGAGTTAAAAAGCCAATGACAATCCCCTCAATCTGTTGTAGATGAGCGGCGATCTCTCGATACACTGCCAATGGCAGCCGATCGTTGCGGATGGTGAATTTGGGCGGCATGAGATGGGAGATGGGAGGTGGGAGATGGGAGATGGGAAATGGGAGGTGGTAGAGGGTAGAGGGTAGAGGGTAGAGGGTGGAGGGTAGTAATGGGTAAGAGTTTCAAAGACTTAGCATTTGCAACTGGCAAAGTATAAAACAGATGAAACGGGAACTTATTCTGTTACCTTTTACCTTTTAACTTTTACCCTATCTCCCATCTCCCATCTCCCATCTGTTCCCTACTTCAATAAAACCTTTGCCGCAGCCGCGACACCAGCCCCAGCAGTACCCGTGTGACCGAGTTCGGCGATGGTGGCTTCAAGGGCGGCAATGGCCGTGAGGATGTCGCGATCGCAGACAAAGCCCAAATGCCCGATTCTGAAGATCTTGCCTTTGAGACCATCCTGACCGCCAGCCAGGACGATATCAAATTTCTTCTTCATCGTGCTGCGAATCTGCTCGGCATCGACAGTTGTCGGTGCGACAGCAGTAATCGCGGGACTGCCATGTCCATCCGGCGCGTACAATGGTAAACCCATTGCGGTAATCGCGGCGCGGGTGGCGTGCATCTGACGTTGATGGCGGGCAAAGATATTTGCCAATCCTTCTGCCTGCATCATCTGCAACGCAGCTTGGAGTGCAAAAATCAGATTTACTGGCGGCGTGAAGGGAGTAGTATTTTTAGCTGCGTCTTTGCTATATTTACCCAAATCCATATAATAGCGTGGCAACTTAGCCGTTTTGTAAGCCGACCAAGCTTTGGCGCTCACCGCGACAAAGCCCATTCCGGGCGGAATCATAAATCCTTTCTGAGAGCCAGCGCAAACGACATCTAGACCCCAGGTATCGATCGGCACATCGACCGCTCCCAGACTGGTAACTGCATCGACAATCGACAGCGCACCGTGGGCGGCGATATGTTTGCTGATAGTCTCCAGGTCGTTAATTACCCCGGTTGAAGTCTCGCTATGGGTGACGATAACTCCTTTAATCGCTTTAGTAGTATCGGCGTCTAGTGCTGATTTGACAGCATTGGGATCGATCGGTTGTCCCCAGGGTGCGGTTACTTCCTGGACATCTAGCGCAAAGGCTTTGGCAACTTCCGCCCACCGTTCGCCAAATTTACCATTGTGGACGACCAGGACGCGATCGCCGGGGCTGAAGAAGTTAATAATTCCGGCTTCCATTGCCCCCGTACCGGAGACGGTGAGCATCAAGACATCATTTTGAGTCTGGTGCAGCCATTTGAGATTAGCTGTAACCTCTGCCATGATTTGGCTGAATTCACCACTGCGATGCCCGATTGGATGCTTTGCCATAGCTAGCAACACATTCTCTGGCACTGGTGTAGGGCCAGGAATCATCAACATCAATTTGTTTTCCACGATCTTAATCCCATTTAAATAATAGTTAAACTGACGATTTCTAAGTAGATTTGCGGAATGTCAATTCTAGCTCAAGATTATACCCGACGGATAGGGGTAGCGCTGGGCACAAAGCCGACAATTTATTGCCGTCAGTAGCGACGTAGTACTAACGCCGAGCCGGATGGGTAGAACGGTAGTGCGCGAGACACCCTAGTTGTAACACGTTATGACGATCGCTGGCTTTGTCATTACTGTAGAGGTAAGATAGCTGCTAGCATGACGACGATTGGCGGTAGCCAACTGGCGATCGGATTGGCAGCCTGTGAGATTCATCTCAATGTATCGATCGATACGAGCGCACCACACAGAAATCCTGGAGACAAGATGTATCGCGATCGAAATTACCGAAATTGCCACTGTCGGGGATGGTTCGATCTATAAGGTCTGTTTTGAGTATATTATGGCATCATGTTAATGGTATCTAGTAGTAACCTTCGATCGCGAAAAATGTTATGACAAATAATCTTATTCCCTATGATTGTGGTGATGATGATGTAATTGCCTTTGGAGAGGCAATGTTTCGTTCTGGAAAGCTAAAACGAGCCATCGGTCAATCTTTTGATGGCGCAGTTGGTAGATCGATCGACCAGAAACTACGTCAAAATGGTTTGGAGATTCCGATTCTCATGACTGGTTCGACCCTACTAGCCAACGAACATTGCCAATGGTTCGAGGAAGGGATTAGTTGCGAGATCCTCGATCTAGCAACCCGCCGCTGGTGCAAGGGCAAAGTTCGAGTTCAAGTTTCAGTTGAGTTTTTAGTAGAAGATACAGATGATAAAAAGCTGCTCCCTAGCGATTCGCTAGCAGAGACAATGCGCGAACGCGAACGCGAAGATCCAAATAATGATGAATATGTTAATAGTGAGTATGTCTTGACAGGTATTCATCACAACGGTCATCAATAGTAACGATCGACGCTATCGGCACGATATCGATCGAGATTATCCACACTTAATACTAAAAATATTTTATAGCTAGACATCCAAATTCCATTGAGGATTTGGGTGTTTGATTTTAAATAGAGCTTCAGATCTCAGCTTTAGCTGTCGATCGATAATTAAAGTTTCAACAAACAACCGATCGACTTAATTTTACCGCCTGAAGATAGTTTTCTAGCTAGATCGATTGTCGTACAAGCTGACTATCTCTATACATATATCAGCCAAATGGCTAATATGAAGATCGACCCAGCAATCTCGTTACAAATCTAGATTGCAATAGCTGAATCTGTTTGTCAGAAACAATCATCATCACATCTATCTACAATGAATTCTCACTATCTCTGCGTCCCAATCATTATTGCACAGCCGATTATTCAGCTTCGATCGCCCTAGATATTAGTAGTTATCTCTGGTAGAATAAT
>NZ_JANLWO010000404.1:0-5206 GCF_031364565.1 Chamaesiphon sp. OTE_20_metabat_361 | reverse complement strand
CGCCATCAACTGACCCATGAAGGTTTTGGTGGCGGCTACGCCGATTTCCATGCCTGCGTGGGTGTCGATGACGCAATCGACGACGCGGGCGATCGCGCTATCGGTACGATTGGTGACGGCGAGGAGGCGGGAGTGATATTTGGGTGCTTTATCTTGGCGGCGCGATCGTTCGATTTCGACGGCGGCGAGGGTGTCTGCGGTTTCGCCGGATTGGGTAATCCCGATGGTGAGGGTGTTGGCGGTTAATGGTGGGGGTGAATAGCGAAATTCGGACGCATATTGAATGGCGGTAGGAATTTGAGCGAGTTCTTCGATCAGATATTTACCGATCATCCCCGCGTGGAGGCTGGTACCACAGGCGACGATTTGAATGCTTTCAAGATCTTTGTAGATCGATGCTGGGAGATCGAGTTTGAAGGGAGACTTCGTACTATCCGGAGTCCAATCGAGATCGAGATAGGCTTCGAGACAGGTGCGGACGACGGCTGGCTGTTCGTAGATTTCTTTCGCCATGAAATGCTTGAAACCTTGCTTTTCAACTGCGATCGGATTCCAAGTGATACTATGTGGCTGGCGGCGGACTTTGGCACCGTCAAAGGTAAATACTTCGACGCCATCACGGGTGAGTCGCGCCATTTCCCCATTTTCGAGGGGTAAGATCGTGCGGGTATATTGAACGATCGCGGGTGTATCGGAAGCGCAAAAATATTCACCGTCACCAATACCGATTACCAATGGTGCTTGCTGTCTGGCTAAAATTAGTTCGTCGGGATAGTCTGCCGAAATTACCGCGATCGCAAATGCGCCGGATAATTTGTGAACGGCTTGCTGGACTGCTACCATCAGGTTTTCAGCACCATCGGCAAAACATTGGCAGATCAGATGGGGGATGACTTCGGTATCGGTTTCCGATCGAAATTCATGTCCTTGTTTTTTTAAGGCTTCGCGCAGTTCGCGGTAGTTTTCAATAATGCCGTTTTGCACCACCGCCAACCGTCGGTTGGTATCTGTGTGGGGGTGCGCGTTATATTCTTCTGGCTTGCCGTGTGTCGCCCAGCGAGTGTGTCCGATGCCAATGGGGGCGCGATTTGTAGCGGTTTCAATTTTTTCGCGGAGGTTGTGTAGCTTCCCTTTAGCGCGAATACAGTCCAAATTACCTTCGACAACTGTGGCTACCCCAGCAGAATCATAACCTCTATACTCTAGTTTTTCTAATCCGGAAACCAGAATGGATTGGGCTGGTTGAGTGCCAATATAGCCAACAATTCCACACATATAGTCTATTTCTCCTGCAACGGCGATCCTAGTTTTGGTGCTCTAATGGCAATCTCATTACGATCGAGACCAGCCTCACTTTAATACTATAATTACCCAACTTGCGATCGAATGTAACAACTACTGCAAAAAATCTCCTAAAACATTGCCACTCGCCACCATCTACCCTTTACCATCTACTTCCTAATCCCTAAAGCTCAAAACCTAAAGCCTAAAGCCTAAATCGCGACTGATGACTGAAGGAACCACAACGTACCCTCAGCCTCTAGTCACGAGTGGGAACTAGTATGCTAGACCCATGCTGCGAGTAGTTTCCGCGCCTAAATACACGCGGATACTCAGGAAATCTGTAGGGCAAGCAGTTTCGCACCGTTTGCAACCGATACAATCTTCCGTGCGGGGTGAAGATGCAATTTGTTGAGCCTTGCAACCATCCCAAGGTACCATCTCTAATACGTCTGTCGGACAAGCCCGAACGCATTGAGTACAGCCAATACAGGTATCATAAATCTTGACGCTATGAGACATCCAATCATCCTCCCAACGATAAAGCTTTAGCAATGCTAAAACTTAAGAATCAAGGCTTAGTGTACCGCAGGCCCAGATACTAGTTCCCAAAAAGGCTACATAAGTTAAAGGTTTTTAACTTTTGAACCGTGGGCGTTGGCGTCAGTAGATAAATTCACATATTGCGCTAGTAACTGAAAATAGACTTAAAATGTACTCCTAAGTACTATTCACTACTTACCATCCACTATCCACTATTCACTAAAACAAAGGTTAAAATAAGATTTGACGCTCAGCATGGAAATCTAATGAGGGAATCAGAGTCTTTGGCGACTGAGGTGATTTTAACCCAGTCGCGAGAAGTACTGACCAAAGTCCAGTTGGATTGGACGCCACAACCCGGAAATTACATCGATTTGGATGGTCGGACTTATGCTGTCTTAGAACGCCGTCATCGCTATCAACTTCAATCGGGTCGCTACAAGTTACACAAAATTGCTCTCTATGTCCAGTCGGCAATTCGCCCGGAAGAGCAAAGCCTGATTGACGGTCAATGGGTGATTGGCGATGCTAGTTGTCAGTACAACGCTCGATCGAGTCTGCTTCGCTGCGCGGTACATCCTACTGGCCCCTGCGAGGGCTGTAAATATCGGGTCTAATGCAGTTTGACTTGACTATTTCAATGGTTTTGGCGATCGATTATCTGTAGTTTAGCGATCGATCGAGCCAATAAATAGCGATCTAATGTTTCAAATCGATCGGCACTATGTTGTCATCTTTGACACTTTGAGAAGGCTGCCAGTGGACTGCACATTTTGTATCAATTGTCAACGGCGATCGACATAACCCCCAGCGTATTTGATGTCACACATCACCCGATACTGGCGATGGTAGCCACAAGCGACGCCAGTCAGCCGAAACTGGGGTTGAAACATGTTTATGCGATGACCGCGATCGCGGACACCATCATCGATGATGAGGTCGCGGACGACAGCTTGAGCCGTAGCTGGCCCATAGGCAATGTTTTCGCCAGCGATCTTTTGCCACTTACCATACCGTGACATGCGTTGATAGGGAGTACTGCCATCGCTGCCCTGATGACCTGTAGTGCCCTTCACACCTTGGTCGCGAACTAGATCGCGGGCGGCGAGGGTTAGTCCGCGTGAGAGCTTTAATGTCGATACCGGACGGGTTTTTTGGAGGAACCTGATGGCTTCATCAATTGCTGGCGTTCCTTCTTGAGTGATGAGATAAAGTCGATCGCTTAACTTAGCTTTTTTGCCGTTAAATCTGCTTCGCCAACTGAGTAACACTTTGCGATAGGCGGGTGGATTGCTTCTGGCTCGATTCATTTCGCCGATAATCGATCGCTCTACTTTGGATAAACTAATTGCGGTTTGGGTATTGAGGGCGATCGAGATCGTGCGGATGGTGGGTTCGTTTGGCAGTGGTAAAGGAGATCGAGCTGCACCTCCGACTGCTAAAAGTGGCAAGCTCGATCGATGGTTGTCGATGATGCTGGAGTTTCCCAGCCGCGATTGTCGATCGGGTATGGGCAATAATGAAATCGAGATTGTGGCAAGACCGATCCAAACTTTGTTCACAGTCAACTAATGGCTATCTGCATAATAATCGTCATTCGCTATTGAATAGCTACCATATTATTCAACTAAATTAAATAAAATCCGTGAATTTTTAAAGATGGTTGAAAGATTTGTGTACAATGTGGTCGGCGATGGCATTTTGCCAGCCTTGCCAATGTGCAAGTGCCTAGTGCAGAGCACTGCATCGATTTTCAACATTATTAAATCCAGGTAAACTTTGATGAATCCATTAATCGGAATGCTGGCAAGTCAACTAGGCGGCCCTGTCGTCCAACAAATCAGTCAACAAATTGGTGCCGACAATGGCACTACCAAATCGGCGGTCGGGATGGCGCTACCGATGCTACTGTCGGCAATGGGCAACCATGCAGCTACTCCAGATGGTGCAGATGCCATCAATCAAGCGACTCAGCAACACGATGGCTCGATTTTGGACAATCTGATGGGATTTGTGGGTAATGCTGGTGCAGCGAACATGGGCAGCGCTCTGCTCGGTCAGGTGTTAGATGGTGGATCGCAGAATACGATCGCGAGTAATATCGGTCAACAGACGGGGATGGATAATGGCACTGTCACCCAATTATTGGGAATGCTCGCCCCGATTGTCATTGCGGCGATCGGTAAATTTAGCCAACAAAGTGGTACCGATCCCAGTAGTATGGCGCAAACCCTGGGCGGTGCTAGCGGTGATAACGATTTAATCGGGATGGCAACAAAAATGCTCGATGCCGATGGTGATGGCAATCCCATTAACGATCTGGGGAATATTATTGGTAAGCTGTTTTAGTCATTGGTGTAGCCTACTGAATAAATTGCTGGTGACTAGTTGCTCGGCTAGGTAGATGCAAGCTAGGTCTATATCTAGATTAATTAGTCACCAGTCAATATTCTGATACAATAAATTGCTGTTTGGGGCTGTAGCTCAGTAGGATAGAGCGATCGCCTCCTAAGCGATAGGCCGTGGGTTCGATTCCCGCCAGTCCCGTGCGTTGTCTGCATTGATAAATTGTGGTAACTTGAGCCTAGCAAATGCTAGGCGCAGTCTAGCGATCGCATCTGTCCTCTCCAAGCTCCTTGCAGCATGGCGCATCATCACACCCTCCCCCGATCTCCTTCGTCCCCACGTCACAAGCAGCGTCACCGTCATCGTTGGCGATTGTTGAAACTCTTGCTGCCGATTTCACCATTAATAATGCCGATCGGTTGGTTCTGCTATCGAGAGTTAGAAAATACCTGGATTCAACCTCAAGCAATCTTTGTCCTCGGTGGCGAAGAGGAGCGCGAAATCTTCGGTGCAAAATTTGCACACATCCACCCCAATTTACCCGTATGGATTTCTAGCGGTGCGCCGCCGGGATATGCCAAGCGGGTGTTTAAAAAGGCTGGGGTATCGCCTGAAAACCTGCATCTGGATTATCGGGCGATCGATACAGTGACGAACTTCACAACTCTAGTCGATCGATTTGAGTCCAAAGGGATTACCAGTGTTTATCTAGTTACCTCTGACGACCATATTCACCGCGCACGCGCGATCGGTGAAATTGTGTTTGGTAGTCGGGGCATTAAAGTCAAACCTGTAACTTTTGTCAGTGGTAGACCCGTCGAACCAGTGCGGAAAACGGTGCGAGATAGCTTCCGCTCTCTGTTCTGGCTGGCTACTGGCTACGCTGGCGGTAAGTAGGGATTGGCCGCCGATTGAAATCGGGGCTTGTGATGCAAAGTCCGCCTACGCGGACTAATAAACTAGTCCGCGTAGGCGGACTTCGCATCATCAGCCGAGACTTCAGTCTCCAGGCATCTCTTAACCTGGACTCACGTTC